>DQOE01000053.1 GCA_015658765.1 Verrucomicrobiota bacterium
ATCACGCCCTTGGATATGTAATTCTGCTCCGCGTTGAATGCCGGGTTGTTGACCGTCCCCACCGCCCACGAAAACCTCACTGTCGGTTCCTGATAATACGCGCTGGCGTACGGAATGCGTCCCTCGTTGTCGGTGGCGAACAAGTTCCACGCGAGCATCAACTGCCGGTTGTTGTTCATGCACGCAATGCCGTGGGCGGTCTGCTTGGCTTTGCCGAGGGCGGGCAGCAGCAGCGCCGCGAGAATGGCAATAATCGCTATCACCACCAGCAGCTCAATCAGCGTGAAGGCTCGCTTCGTTTTGGCTTTGGACAATAGCCTCACGGGCAAAACTTGGCACTCCCAACTGGGTGCTGCAAGCGAAATGACCGAAAAATTGCCCGGTCAATTGACTGCAAATTGCAGGATGCGCGCCGCCGTTCCCTTGACCCCATCGCCGGGTGGCTTGGCCAGGCGCAGCCGGATCGAATGTTTGCCCGCCGCAAGGTCGGTGGCGAATATTACAGTGCGCGGGTAATGCAGCCCCCGGCTATAGTGATGATACAGGTTCGTCGGCTTGTATTCCCCGCCGTCGACGCTCACCTCCAGCACCCCCGCGTCCGGCCCTGCCAGCACGTAAGCCCCGACGGCCCTGCCCTCAAACTCAAACGACACCCCGCCGCCCGCGCGCCCGCCGCAGAGCAACTTCAGCCCGGCAAATGTCTCCCGGAAACTCCCCGGGATTTTCCTCCACTCCGGCACGTGCCACGCCCAGCCGTCGCCGCGCTTGGCCAAGCCGGGCGACAGGAAGCGGCCGTTAAAAAAACTGGCCGCATCGAGCGGCTTGGCCGGAAGCAGCATCGCGCCCTTGGCCGCGTTCGCTGGCAGCGGCTTGGCCCAGCGGCGGCCCAGCAATTCGCCGATCAACCCGGACGCCACCGCGTTGCCGGCCTCCTTCGGATGAGTGCCGCCGTACTGCGCCCATGTCAGTTCACCGGCGGCGATGCGGTCTGCCACCTCGCGTGCGAGGTATACCGATGACACATTGTAGTGCCTGAGCACATCTTCGTGTGCCTCGATCGATGGCGGTACTTCGCCGGATTGAATCTGCTCAAGCATCGGCGGGTTGACGAAGTGCGTGACCACAAGATCGCACAACGGCTGCCTGAGCCGCATCTGCCGGATAATGCCCTCCATGCCGAGGATGCAGCCGCGCCGCGAGTGGCGTGCGTCCTGGTCGTCGTTCACCGCGAACTCAACAAACAGCAGGTCGATCCGCCCCATGGCCAGCACATGGTCGCCGAGCCGGAACGCCCCCGTCTGCGAGTCAGTCGAAGAGATCCCGGCGTTGATGAACTCGAACTTCGTCCCGGGGTACCGCGCCTGCAGCCAGTCGCTGACCATCGGCCGGTAGCCGTTCATCTGCGTGATCGACCCGCCGATGAACGCGACGCGCCCGGTCTTTTTCTGCTCAAACTGGATGCGCGAGTTCTGCAGCCCGCCGCGCAGTTTCACGTTGCGATTGGCCTCCGCCCCGGCCGTTTGGCCAAGCCCGAGCGCGAACAAAAAAACGGTGATGAAAAAAACGGTGCGAGTCAGTTGAATCATGCGGTCGCCGACGCTATCGCCCCGCCTGCACAAGCGCAACGCGAGACCTTTGAAAATATCAGGAAATGGGGAGCGCACGCGCCTCGCCGGAATCTTCCCGGGTGGGACGAGTTTCACCTCGTCCCAAATTAACTTTGAAATGGGGCAAGGGGGAACTTGCCCCTCCCGCGCCCAAGCGCAGCGAGCATTCACTTTGGAGCCGTCATGGCTTTCTGCTAACTTGGCTCAACGGAGTGGAACACAAAGCGGACATTGCGGTTGTGGGGGGCGGTTTTGGCGGGGCGCTGATGGCGATGGTGGCGCGGCGGCTGGGCCGCTCGGTCGTGCTAATCGAGCGTGGCACGCATCCGCGCTTCGCGATCGGCGAGTCATCCACGCCGCTGGCCAGTTTACTGTTGCAGCAACTCGCGGAGGAACACGACTTGCCGCAGCTTTTGCCGTTCCGCCGCTGGGGTGAGTGGCAGCGCGAACACCCGGGAATCGGCTGCGGCCTCAAGCGCGGGTTTTCCTTTTTTCACCACACGCTTGGCCAGTCGTTCAGCGACGATGAGCGGCGGCGAAACCAACTCCTCGTTGCCGCCAGCCCGCGCGACGAGGTCGCCGACACGCACTGGTTTCGCGCCGACTTCGATCACCACTTGGTCAACGAGGCGCAGCGGCTCGGCGTCGAGTATTTCGACCGAACTGAATTGACGAGTTTTGACGAGCAACCGGACGGCGTGACGCTTGGCGGCCGGCGAAACGGCGGACCGGTGCGGTTTCACGCCGGCTTCGTGATCGATGCCACCGGGCCGCGCGGTTGGCTGCACCGCACGCTTGGCTTGGCTAACCGCGAGTTGCCGCTGATACCGGCGACGAGCGGATTGTTCGCGCATTTCAAAAACGTCGGCGCTTGGCCAAGCGAGGTGGGCGCGCCGTATCCGGTGGAGTCGGCGGCGGTGCATCACGTGTTCGACGGCGGCTGGGTTTGGGTGCTGAAATTCAACAACGGCATCACCAGCGCGGGGGTCGCGGCAACGGGCGAGCGCGCCGCCGAGTTGGGCTTGGCCGAGGGTGCGCCCGGCTGGCAACGGCTGTTGGCCAAGCTGCCGTCGTTGGCCAAACAGTTCGCCGCCGCCGAGCCGGTGGACGGGTTTGTGTTCGCGCCGGAGTTGTCGTTTTGCAGCGGGCAAATCACCGGCGTACGCTGGGCGCTGTTGCCGTCGTCGGCGGGGTTTGTGGATCCGCTGTTATCAACCGGTTTCCCGCTGACGCTGCTCGGCATCAAGCGCTTGGCCAAGCTGCTCCGCGGCGAGCCAAGCACGTCGGCGTTGGCTGGTTACGAGCGTCGAACAGTGGCCGAGCTTGGCCAAGCGTCGCGGCTGGTCGGCGCGCTGTACGCGAGCATGGGCGACTTCGAATTGTTCGCGGCGCTCACGCAGGTTTACTTCGCGGCGGTGAGTTTTTCGGAGACGGCGCATCGCTTGGGCAAGCCGGAGTTGGCCGAGTCGTTTTTGCTGTGCGAGCATCCGGAGTTCGGCCCGGCGACGCGAGAGATTTGCGAGTCGGTCGTCCGCCTGGCCAAGCGCGACGAACTGCTGGCGAAAATTCGCGATGTGATCGAGCCGTTTAACGTCGCCGGGCTGGCCGATCCGGCCAAGCGCAACTGGTATCCGGTCGCGACAGGCGACCTGTTCGCGGCGGCGGCCAAGCTCGGCTCGAGCGCGGACAAAATTCGGGAGATGCTTCTGCGGGAGCAGTTGCTATAGTTGGCGCCGCGATGACTTGGTTGATGGTGGCATTGGGTGGCGCGCTGGGCAGCGTGGGGCGGTTTGGCCTTGGCCAGGCGCTGGCGCGGTTCGACGCCTTCCCATACGGCACGCTGCTGGCCAACGTGCTCGGCTCGCTGGTCATCGGCATTTGCGCCGGGCTGTTCGATGCGGAGCAAAAAAGCCGGCCGGCGGGGTTGTTTTTGATGGTCGGTTTCTGCGGCGGCTTCACGACGTTTTCCACCTTCAGCCTGCAGACGCTCGAGTTGATGCACCAACAGGCCTGGCTCAAGGCCGGTGGGAATATGCTGCTGTCGGTCGCGCTGTGCCTGCTCGGCACATGGCTCGGTTTCCTGCTCGGCCAATCACTCCGTAAAACGGGGTGAAAAAGTTTCAAGTTTCAAGTTTTCAGTTTCAAGTTGGGACGCAGATTTTCAGGGTTCAACAGGATTTTCAAGATCGTTTTTTAGACACGGATTTCACGGATTTTTGTTTTTCAATTTGGAATTTGTTTAGGGTTTCTATTTTATAGTTCAATGTTATTAAGGTAAATAAGTGTCCTTTTTTCTCTCTGCCGACTTATCACTGATGAATGCTTTGCGTTCATTCGCGGTTCCCAAACGAGCGAGGATTCGACGGCGGGCGCGGCTTGGTTTACGTTGCCGCCACTTGGATGCCGAAGCGCACTGACATCAACACAGTTTTAATCATCGGCGCCGGCCCGATCATCATCGGGCAGGCCTGCGAATTCGACTACTCCGGCACGCAGGCGTGCAAGGCCCTCAAGGAGGAGGGCTACCGCGTCGTGCTCGTCAACTCCAACCCGGCCACCATCATGACCGACCCGGAGTTCGCCGATCGCACTTACATCGAGCCGATCACGCCGGAGTGCGTCGAGAAAATCATCGTCCGTGAGCTGGAAACGATTGAGCAGAGCGGAACGGGCGGGAAGCTCGTCCTGCTGCCGACGCTCGGCGGGCAGACTGCGCTAAACACCGCAATGTCGTTGCACCGCAGCGGTGTGCTCGAGCGCTTGGACATCGAGATGATCGGGGCCAACGCCGAGGCGATCGAGCGCGGTGAGGACCGCCAGCTTTTCAAGGACGCCATGATCCGGATCGGCCTCGACGTGCCGTCCAGCGGCGTGGCTCACACGCTCGAGGAGGCGCTGGAGATCGCCGGGGACATCGGGGAATTCCCGCTCATCATCCGGCCGGCCTACACGCTCGGCGGCACCGGCGGCGGCATCGCGTACAATCGCGACGAGTTCGAGGAAATGATCAAACACGGCCTCGACTTGTCGCCGGTCACCGAGGTGCTCGTCGAGGAGTCGCTGATTGGCTGGAAGGAATTCGAGATGGAGGTCATGCGTGACCGAGCCGACAACTGCGTGATCATCTGCTCGATCGAAAACTTCGACCCGATGGGCGTGCACACCGGCGACTCGATCACTGTGGCTCCGACGCAGACGCTCTCCGACAAGGAGTACCAAATCATGCGCGACGCGTCGTTCGCGGTGATCCGCGAGATCGGCGTCGAGACCGGCGGCTCGAACATCCAGTTCGCGGTCAACCCGGACAACGGCCGGCTGACGATCATCGAGATGAACCCGCGCGTGTCGCGATCGTCGGCGCTGGCGTCGAAGGCGACCGGCTTCCCGATTGCCAAGTTCGCGGCCAAGCTCGCAGTCGGTTATCTGCTCGAGGAGATTCGCAACGACATCACCCGCGAGACGCCGGCCTGCTTCGAGCCGACTATCGACTACGTCGTCGTCAAGGTGCCGCGGTTCGCGTTCGAGAAATTCCCCACCGCCGACCCGACGCTGAACACGCAGATGAAATCGGTCGGCGAGGCGATGGCCATCGGTCGCACATTCAAGGAGTCGCTGCAAAAGGCGCTGCGCTCGCTCGAGGTCGGGCGATCCGGTTTGGGTGGCGATGGCAAACCGTGGCGAATCGGCCAGGACGTGTACGGCGACCGCGACATCCTGCCGCGCGAAGTCATCACGCAAAAACTAAGCGTGCCGAACGCCGAGCGGGTGTTCTTCCTGCGGCACGCGCTGCGCGCCGGTTTCACCATCGACGAGATATTCGACCTCACAAAAATCGACCGCTGGTTCCTCACCCAGATCAAGGAAATCGTCGACTTCGAGGAAGAACTGGCCAAGTCCGCTTGAGAAGAAAAGCTGGCAGTTGGCGGCGGAGGGTTGGGACACGGATTTATTTTAAAAATATTAAATAATAAATAAATTCCAAATTGAAAAACAAAAATCCGTGAAATCCGTGTCTAAAAAACGATCTTGAAAATCCTGTTGAACCCTGAAAATCTGCGTCCCAATTTCGAACTTGAAACTCTGTCGGCGCTTGGCCAAGCGGGTGGGCTCACAAAACCTTGATCAGCGCCTCGGCCATTTGGGAGGGAGTCTCGGCGACGCTGATCCCGGCATCCTCCATCGCGGCAATTTTGGCCTCGGCGGTGCCTTTGCCTCCGCTGATGATGGCTCCGGCGTGGCCCATGCGGCGGCCCGGAGGTGCTGTCGTTCCGGCGATGAATCCGGCGACCGGTTTTTTGCAGTTTTCCTTGATCCACTCGGCGGCTTCCTCCTCGGCGGAGCCGCCGATCTCGCCGATCATGATGATGCCGCGCGTGTCGGGGTCGTCGTTGAAGAGCTTGATGATGTCGAGGTGCGTGCTGCCGGGGACGGGATCGCCGCCGATGCCGACGCAGGTCGATTGGCCAAGGCCGTTGCAGGTGAGCTGCCACACCGCCTCGTAGGTGAGCGTGCCGCTGCGGCTGACGACGCCGATGTCGCCCGCCTTGTGGATGTAGCCGGGGGCGATGCCGATGCGGCAGCCGCCGTGGGAATCCTTGCCTGTGCCGGGGGTGACGACGCCGGGGCAGTTCGGGCCGATGAGCCGGGTTGCCGATCCCTTGATCGCGGCCTTGACTTCAATCATGTCGCGCACGGGGATGCCCTCGGTGATGGCGACGACCAACTCGAGCCCGGCATCGACTGCCTCGAGGATGGCGTCGGCGGCGAAGGGCGGCGGAACAAAAATCGCGGAGGCGGTGGCGCTGGTTTCTTTGACAGCCTCGGCGACGCCGTCGAAAATCGGGACGGTGTCCTCGAATTTTTGGCCGGCTTTTCCGGGGGTGACGCCGGCGACAACTTGGGTGCCGTACTCGAGGCTGAGCTTTGAGTGGCGGCCGCCGAAGCTGCCGGTGATGCCTTGGACGAGGACTTTGGTGTCTGGTTTGACGAGAATTGCCATGCTGTTGTGAAATCCGGGTTGGGGTTATGCGGCGGCCTCGGCGACGACTTTTTGGGCGGCCTCGGCCATGCTGTCCGCCGTGATGAGCGACAGCCCGGAGTTGGCCAACGTGCTGTCTCCAGCCTCGACGTTGTTGCCCTCGAGCCGGACCACCAACGGCAGCGTAAGGTGGGTTTCCTTGACGGCCGCGACGACGCCCTCGGCGATGGTGTTGCAGTTCATGATGCCGCCGAAAATGTTGACGAGGATCGCCTTGACGTTGGGATCCTTGAGAATGATCTGGAACGCCGCCGTCACTTGTTCCGTTGACGCGCTGCCGCCGACGTCGAGGAAGTTCGCCGGGTCGCCGCCGTAATGCTTGATGGCGTCCATCGTTGCCATGGCCAGGCCGGCGCCGTTGACGAGGCAGGCGACGGAGCCGTCGAGCTTGATGTAGTTGAGGTCGAACTTGCTGGCCTCGACCTCGAGTGCGGCTTCCTCGTTGAGGTCGCGCATCCCGGCGATGTCCTTGTGCCGGTATAGCGCGTTGGCATCGACGGAAATCTTGGCATCGACGGCGGCGATTTTTTGGGAGCCGTCCGGATTTTCGACGATGCAGAGCGGGTTGATCTCGACCATCGAGGCGTCGCACTCCCACCACGTTTTGTAAACGCCGGCGATGAGCTTGGCCCCGGAGTGAATGAGTTTGCCGCTCAGTCCAAGCGCCTTGGCCAAGTTGCGGGCCTGGAACGGTTGCAGGCCAAGCAGGGGATCGACGTTCAACTTGACGATGGCGTCGGGATTGGTCTCGGCGACCTCCTCGATGTCGACGCCGCCCTCGCGACTGGCCATGATGAGCGGCTGGGAGGTTTCTCGATTGAGCAGCACGGCGAGGTAAAATTCGTCGACGATCTTCTCGCCGCTGGCAACAAGGAGGGTGTGAACCTGCCGCCCAGCCTCGCCGGTCTGCTTGGTGACGATGGTGTTGCCGAGCATGGCCTTGGCTTTTTCGTGGACGTCGTCGGCCGACTTGCAGAGGTGCACGCCGCCCTTGAAGCCGTCCTTGAACACGCCCTTGCCCCGGCCGCCGGAGTGAATCTGGATCTTGAGCACGACCATTTCCTGGCCTGCGGCGAAGAGCCCCTCGGCGATGGAGCGCGCCTCGTCGGCGGTCGTACAGGGTTGCCCCCCAGGGACTTCGACCCCGTGGCGCGCGAGCAGTTGCTTGGCTTGGTATTCGTGAAGGTTCATTTCTCCCAGTCGCCGAAACGGCGGTCGGAATGGTTACGGCCAAGCGGTTGGGGAATCAAGCGGATTGAGTAATAAGTGAGATAGTTGAATAAAGTATTTGTATAATGAAAAAATTATGCTAATTTTCGGTTTGGGGCGTAAATTGGTAATTGTGAAATAACCGAAGCCCTAATCTTGTTTGACTGGGTTTATAGTTACGCAGGCAATGAGTTATAAATAAAACTGAGCAATGAGTAAGAAAAAAGAACTCGCAAGTGAAGAGTGGGATTTTTCCGTTTTGGAAAAAGCACCCCGCACCCTGGTCCATCGTGCCATGCAATGGGAACTGGATCGTGAACTTGGAAGCGGCAAGGAGCCCTTTCTGAAATCTGCCGAGTGCCGCAAGGCCTTGGCCGCCGGTGGCAAGAGCCAAAAGGGCAGTGCCTCGGGCATTGTCGAACTGGGCAAGGCCAGCGGCAAGGCGATGCCATTTGAGGAGCCGCACAACTTCCTGGTCGACTGGTCCCAGCCGCGCGAGGAGTTGATGAATCAGTTTGGCGGCTGGCTCGACACCCAGGAAAAGAGCGGCAGGCTCCTGCGCAAGCCGGCGTTGGGCAAGCCAAGGCAGCCGCTGACGATGCTGCGCAAGATGTCGATTGTCCGGCTGAAGGCCAACGGCTATTCGCTGCGCAGCGCCACCGCCCAGTTCAAGGACAAGAAACGGTTCGTGGAGAGCCTGCACAAGATCAACTGGACCATGGCATCGCGCGAGGTGAACAATGCGCTGACCCGCCGCCGCAGTAACCTCAAGTCCATCGAGCGGACCATGGGCGGGAAAAACTGGAAGACCGGCGTTTACCAGGGCTAGTCGGCCCGTCGTCACACAACGCTTTTGATGTCCGCTGGGGGAGCCTCCCCGGCGGACATTTTTCTTGCCGCAACCACCCAGCCAAGGCAGAGGCGGCGCACCGGCTTGAAGAGGTTGATCGCCGAGCAGGCGTGGTTGACCGCGAGGCTCACCAGCGTCGAGTAAAGTCTTTCCGGCAATCGCTGGCCGAGGTTGCCGAGCTGCGTGTCGAGGAACATTTGCGCCATCGTCGTCCAGTTGTTGCCCCGGCGAATCTCGTCGAGAATCTCGAAGTCGGCTTCCTTCAGCAAATGCCGCAGGCCGTGGAGGGTGTACCGATAATAATCGTAGGGCTCCTCGTGCAGCGGCCACGTCATCGGGGCGGAGAGAATCAGGATGCCGTCCGGCTTGAGGACGCGGGCCATTTCCGGAATGACGATCTCCGGCTGTCGCACATGCTCGAGCATCTGCGTGCTGATGACCGTGTCGAATGTCTCCTCGCGGAACGGCAGCACCATGCTGTCCGAGAAAAAATCGGCGCGGGTCAAGTCGCCGTACGAGCCCTCCATCGTCACGGGCCAATCAGTGCCGTAGTAGCGGCTGCCGCGCTGCGTCAACAGGCTCTCGTAAGGCTTCATTCCGCAGCCGACGTCGAGCAGCCGCCCCGGTTTCACGCGGTGACGCGACTCCCTGAGCGCCTGCACGATACTCACCCGCTCGAGGTAGTGCGGTCGGCGCTTTGAGGGGTGGAGAAACTCCCGCTCCACCGCCGCATCAGTCTGCTGTGATTGGTCATTCATTGCGTCGCGTGCAGCCGCTTGGCCAAAGGCGCGTCATTAGACCAAAGGGCAGCCGGTCAGAAAAGTAAAACTGCCGCTTGGTCAGGCGCTCCGCCGCCGCGCGCGGCTCGTCGGCGATGCGCTGCACAAACTCGTCGAACGTTCGGAAGTACCCTGCTTCGCTGTGGCACCCGGTGAGTGCGCGGGCCTCGGCTCGCGCCTGGCCAAGCGCGGATTCCGGCTTGGCCAGGATGGACTTGAGCTTGGCCGCCGCTTGGCCAAAGTCGAAGGCGTCCCAGACAAACTCGTCGCCTAGCTTGGCCGAGTACTCGTCGCCGCCGCTGCCGATCGCCGGGCAGAGCGGCAGCACCCCGGCGCTGAACGCCTCGAGCATCGAGATGGGCAACCCCTCGTAGTCGCTGACGCTCGTGATGAAGTCCCACCCGCGCAAGACTGACGCGTAATCGTCGCCCGACTTGCGGCCGTGAAAAATCGTGCGGCCGCTTGACAACTGCTGCTCGAGCCAGGGCTGTCTCGGGCCGTCGCCGAGCAACTCGAATCGAAAGTCGATGCCGGCCGACTCGAGTGCCTTGACCAACGCCGGCAAACGCTCGACCCGTTTTTGCTCCGTTTGCATCCGGCCGACCCAGCCGATCACCACCGTGCGCTTGGCTAAGGGCGGCCGCTCCGGCATCGCCGCCAAGCCGTCGATCGGGTAGGGGATCAACTGGACGCGGTTGGCCTTGGCCAAGTCCGGCAGGCAGCCGGACACGAGATCGACCAGTGCGTTGCTCACGCACAGCACGCCGTCGAGCAGGCCGCGCTGGGTCTCGAGGTGGGGCCGCAGTCCGGTCCAGTCCGAATGCAGCAGTCCGACCCGCCGCTTGGCCGGCATGAGGTCGGCAAGGAATTGCAGACCCCACATGTTGTGACAAACTGCCACCGAGTTGGTGAAGCGGCGGGAGTGGTTGGCGAACTTGGCGCGCATCGAGTGGATCGAGTGGCCGCCGCCGAAGCCAAGCCCGGTGATGTCGGGTTCGTCGAAATCGTCCGACTCAAATGCGAACACGAAACCGGGTTCGTGGCCCCGCTTGGCGTCCGAGGTGTGATGCCGCTTGAGGATGGACTGCACGCCGCCCAAGGTTCGGTAATATGTGAAGAAATGTGAGAGGCGCATCAAGGGGCCAAACGCTTGGCTTGGCTTGCGGATGGTCGAGGCGCGGCGGGGATGAGTCAACCGAAACCGCCAAAAGCTGTGAAAACAGAGGGAAACATTGAGTTTTACGCCGAAACAACCCCCAGAAACTTTTTTCAAAAATGTACTGACAATGTATTGACAATGTATGTGCAAGGCGTATTTTTCGGTCAGCGGAGATGGAATTCGACTGGGTTAACATGCCGTTTGAGTGGGAAGGATTGGTTCCGAAGGATGTGGAGGAATCTTTTGAGGATCCGTTTTCCTGCAAACTTTTGCCCGACTCACCGCGTTACGCCGGTGAGTCGCGATATTTCAACCTTGGCATGGCAGCGTCGGGGTACGGGATTTTCAGCGTTTACCGAACCAACGGCAAACAGATTCGCGTGGTGATGGCTCGGGGTTTCACGGAGGATGAAACCTTTTTCTATCAGCGAAAAATGAACCAAAAGATTGGTTGAGTCATGAGACGACGATTGAAACATTACCGGAATGAACCAGATCAGCGATTGGGAACAAGTGCCGCAGTTCGACGACGAAGCGGCGGAAGCCGCCTACTGGGCGAACACCGGCGTTGCGCCCCGAATGATGGAGTTGGCGCTGGCGCAGAGCGGGGAGGGGATCGAGTCGATCACCATCTCGTTGCGGATGGATCCGCGGATGTTGTCCAAGATCAAGCGTCTGGCGCGGTCGCGCTACCTGGGCTATCAAAGCATGATCAAGCAGTGGTTGAGCGAGCGAATGGAACAGGAGACAAAAGACCAATGAAACATTTGACGGGGAAGAGCGGAAGCCGCCGCGGGTTCACGCTGGTTGAGTTACTGGTGGTCATCGTGATCATCGGCATCCTGGCATCGCTGGTGGTGGGCCTGAGCGGCACGGCCGGCCGCAAGATGCGGGAGTCCCGCACCCGGGCGGAGTTGGCAGCGATCGGGACGGCCATCGATTCGTACAAGGCCAAGTTCGGCCACTACCCGCCGGACAACCCAAAAGACCCGGCGCTGAACTCGCTCTACTACGAGTTGACCGGCTGCCTGTACAGTCCCACACGAAAAACCTTCCGCGATCCCAAAGTGGGAACGGTGATGAAAGTGCAGGCGATCAAGGAACATTTCGGGGTGGAGGGATTCATCAACACCGCCCGGACCGAGCGGGAGCTAAAAAAATTCTACGAGCCGACCGCGAAGACCGTCAGGCATATCAGCGAGGAGCACGGTGATAGCGACGCGGGCGAGGGCCATGTAAAGCATCATTCGGATGAAGTGCATGTCCTCTGCGCACCGGTTCCGTGGCCGTTGGGGCGCGATGACCATCCCGTCCGGCATCACGGCAAAGTGGCCAAGGGCATCAACCCGTGGCGCTACGTGGCCGGCCAGTCGGTGGTGCACAACATCGGCAAGTACGACTTGTGGGCCGAGATCGTCGTGGGCGACGAGGTGCTGGTCATCAGCAACTGGCGCAAGGAAACCTTCCCCCGCGAGCAGCTTTCGAGATACTACAAAAAGAAAAAACGCTAACCGATTTCGAACAACAAACGAAACATGAAAACGAAGACAAAAAAACCCAACACCGCAGCGGCCAGGCGTGGTTTCACGCTGGTCGAGTTGCTGGTGGTGATTGGCATCATAGCGATCCTGGCGGGCATGATTTTACCGGCGTTGGGCAAGGCCAAGGACTCAGCCAAGAAGGCGCAGGCCAAGAGTGAGATGCAGAATATCTCCGGTGCGGTGCGGGTCTACGAGGCGGAGTACAGCCGCTACCCGATTCCCTCGCAGATAACCCAGCAGTTAAAAACCCCGGACTACACCTTTGGCACCATGCACATGGCCGGCAGCTCGGCCAGGCTCCTGACAAATCCCAAGGGGAATGCGTTGCCGAAGATTGCCACCCCGGGCCGGGTGCAGGTGAGCAACGCGGAGTTGGTGGCGATCCTGCGGGCGCAGGTAAAATTTCGAAATGGTCGCTCAACATCGAACCGGAACCACAAGATGAACCCGAAGAAAATTAGTTTTCTCAACGCCAAGGACGTGACCTCGACGACACAGGGCGGGGTGGGCACCGACGGTGTGTTCCGCGACCCGTGGGGCAGCCCTTACATCGTCACCGTGGACGCGAACTATGACGGCAAAACGATCGACGCTTTTTATGGCCAGGGCGCTGTGTCCGGCGCGGACAAGAACGCCGGGTTGACAGGCTTGACCAAGGTCAATAGGGGATATCAAGCCAACACGCCGGTGATGGTCTGGTCTCTCGGCCCCGATGGAGATGCCGACACGAATGCGAATGCGATCCTGGGTGCCAACAAGGACAATATCCTGAGCTGGCAGTAAACCGGGTGTGTACTTGGCCAAGGGCATGAAAAATTCAGGAACCAACCGACGATGGCACGGTGCGCTTGGCCAAGGCGCGTTCACGCTGCTTGAGTTGCTGGTGGTCATCGGGATTATCGCCGTGCTCACCAGCATCACGCTGCCGGCGATGAAGGGGCTCGGGCGTAGCGCCACCAACAAGGGCGCGACGCGCCAGTTGGTGGAGGACTTGAGGTTTGCCCGGCAGGTCGCGCTTCGCAACCGCTCGACCGTGTACGTCGTTTTCACCCCCACGAACATCTGGGACATCATCAAAAACGTGGACAGCGAGATGTTGCCGCCGCGAAAGAAGGATCCGCGCCTGCTCTCGCTGACCAACATGCTGGAGAAGCAGTTCAGCGGCTACGCCATCATGTCGATGCGCTCGGTCGGTGACCAGCCCGGGCAGAGCCAACCCAACTATCTCACCGAGTGGAAAAGACTGCCCGCCGGCATGCTCATCGCGCCTTATAAATTCATGGCGTGGCGCAAGGGGGAGAATGAGTACAGGCGAGGCGACGAATACACCGATGGCTTCCAGAAGGATCATTTTTTTGGCCACGCGCCGCAGGTGCCGCTGATCCCGTTTCCGCTGGCGGACAGCAGTCCGGCGCGGCTGCCGCATGTGGCCTTCAATTCCCGCGGGCAATTGGTCAAGCGCAACGGTTTCGGCAAGCTCGTGCCGGCGGGTCGGAACGAAATCATCCCGTTCGTCGAGGGCAGTGTGTTTCATGATCGGGACCGTTTTGGCAACTACCGGTCCGGCTGGCCGGATGTGCTGGCCACTGGCGGATTTGATGACGAGGCGCGACTTATTGAAGTTTGGAGTGACATGACACCTGCGGAGAAACAGGGGATGACTTGGGATCTGTTCAGACGCAAAAACCGGTACCACTCCAAGATCGTGGTAAACCACATCACCGGTCGCGCCCGGGTGGAGACGGCAGCGGCGGCGACGGTCGATTCGAAATGAAACTGCGGAACAACAAAGCGGCATATCTCCGGGGCCGGGGCGGGTTCACAATGGTTGAGCTGGCGATCTGCCTCGGCATCATTGCCTTCGCGCTGGTTGCCATCATCGGCGTGCTGCCGATCGGCATCAACGTGCAAAAGGACAACCGCGAGGAAACCATCATCAACCAGGACGGCATGTACTGGATGGAGGCGATCAGGAGCGGTGCCACAGGCATAAATGACCTGGCTGATCACATTACGTTTATTGAGATACGAAATTCCAACTCACAGGTCTATCGATGGGAGCCGGTGCCGGCTGGGGCGGGAGACAGTCACATGGAGTTGCCAAGGGGCGTGCAGGGGGCTGCGATTATCGGGTTGTTGAGCATGCCGGTGCATGCCGACTTGGTGGGGCCGGTTACGGTCAGGAACTGGCCGCAGGTGGACACCCAATACGGTGAGTACAACCTGATCCGGGCCAAGGTCCGAGCGATTAGCGGTAGCGCGGTGGACAAGGGCGAAGCCGCCAAGGAGATGGCTTTTTCCTATCGGCTGACTTCCGAGGTGAGGCCGATTCGCACGGCGGGGGACTGGGGGAATCTCACCGGCAACAAGCTCGCGCTCGATGCAAACCGGTTCCGCAAGCTGAATTTTTACGAGATCAAGCTGACCTTCCAGTGGCCGGAATACATTTTTGGTGGCGAGGAGCATCCGGGGCCGAACAAAAAGGTTTTCCGCACCGTCGTTGCCGGCCGCCTGGTCAACCGCAACCTGAACCTGCTCAACCCGCTGGACACGGCGACGGGCCAGTTTCAGGAGGATGTCACTTCGCCGTTTTTCTTTTTTGAGCCGAACAAGTTCAGCGTCCCCAAGGTCGCCCGAGGTCAATGAACAGCAGACACGACAACGCCCGCTTGCGGGCCAGCCGCCGCCGGGCCTTCACCATCCTGGAGCTGCTGGTGGCCGTGTCGGTGATGACGCTCGTCATCTACGTGCTTTATGCGTTGTTCAACCAGACGCAAATGGCCCTGCGCAAGAACGCCTCCCAAGTGGACGTGAACGAGGGCGGGCGCGCCGCGATGGAGATGATTGTCCGCGAGCTGTCGCAAATGGAGGTCAGCGGTTACCCGGCCATCACTGATTTGCAGACGAAGCTCACCTACTCCGGCAGCAAGAGTTTCTTTTCACGCGTCACGCCGGGTGAAAGCGTTGCGTTGCGGATGGCGTACCAGTCTGATGCCATGCCGCCCGAGAGCGATGCCTGGGCCATTGAGCAGGGTTTTCGGACGAACATCCTGCAGGACTTCACCTTTACCAGCCGCGGCGATTCCGGGTTCCATGTCACCAGTTACCGGGTGATCGATGTGGACAGCGGCGTCGGCACGCTCGCCCGGTACCGCACCAACGGCACGCTGCGAGTCACCGCGCCTGGCCAAGCGCTGCTCAACAAGACCGAGATTTTCAACCGTTTTTACTTCGAGCCGGTCGCCAACACTTCCGCCGAAGCGTTTGAGCCGATCACCGACGGGGTGATCCACCTGCGCATCACGCCGTACGACCAGTTGGGGCGTCCGCTTGGCCACGGCAGAATGTTTTACGATCCGCTTGGCCTGAACCTCGATCGGCGCGGCGCGGCTGGCCAAGCGCTGTTCCAGATGAACACCAACCGGCCCGTGGACGGGACGCTGATCCAGGATCGCTACGCCCAGAGCCAATCCCAGTTTTACGGGGCGTTGCCGAGTTATTTCGACGTGGAAATGGCGGTGATTGCACCCCGGGTGCTCAAGCAGGTTCGGTCACTGCCACCGGATCCGGAGGTGCGGGCCAACTTCCTTGGTCGGCAGATTGGCAAGGTGACCCTGTTTCGGCAGCGGGTTCCCATCAGAGACACGAAGTGAATCGTTTCAGGACACAACAAGGCGCGGCGCTGGTCATCACCCTGATCATGCTGGGGATGGTGACGGCCATGACGGTGGTGTTTCTCGGCATCAGCAGCCGGGAGCGCGCCTCGGTGACGGTGGTGTCCGACCAGATCAGCGCCAAGCTCATGGCCGAGAGCGCCGCCGCCAGCGCGTTGGCTAAAGTGGTCGGCCGGATGGTGGCTACGCAGGATCCGCTGGCCTACGACTTCTCGGTCTCGACAAACTACCACAACCGGTTCGGGTTCGTGCCCGGCCAAGTCTCGCCGACGAATGTCAGCTACGTGTACCCGAACGGCCGGTCGCTCACCTCGGACGACTTGCTGATCAACTTGGCCAACCTGCACGAACTTGCGCGGCCGCCGGTGTTCGTGGACACCAACGCGCTTGGCTGGCGGCCCAGGAACTACACTGCGATTGAGGACTTCCGTTTCTACCTCGACCTGAACCGCAACCGGGCCTACGAGCCGAGCGGGTTGCTGGTGGTGACCAACTGGCAGGGTCGCCCGGTCGTGGCTCCCGATGGCCGGTTTGCCACCGACTACTTTGTCGGCGATCCCGAGTGGATTGGCCAGTTGGAAAGCCCCGCCTTCGCGCACGGCCCCACCAACCGCTTCATCGGGCGTTACGCCTACATGATCCTGCCGACCGGACGCTCGCTGGACAT
>DQOE01000001.1 GCA_015658765.1 Verrucomicrobiota bacterium
AATGCGTTTAACCTCACAAGCGAGCCGCCACCCACGCGCGAAACCGCCCCGCCCGAGCCGCCGAGAAGTGAGGATATCATGCTCACCGGTATTTACCTGCACAAGGGTGTGGAACGCGCGGCATTGGCACGAGTCGATACCAAGAAAAAGGCCGAGCCCCCCACCTATCTGCAATTGGCGGCCGGCGAAAAAAAGGATGGCATCGAGATCGTCTCCATCGACAAGGCAACGGGAAAAGTTACTATCAAGGAATTCGGTGAACTCCGCAGCCTGAGTTTCAAGGAAAACACCTTCAAGACATCGGTGACCAAGGCACCCCGGACTTCATCGAGAAGTTCATCCAGTGCTGCCGCGAAGAAGGTGGCCGAGATTAAGAAGAAGGCCGCCGATAAGAAACGAGCCGAGGAAGCCGCCCGGCGCTCAAGGGGCGGCGGAGAACGATCGTTCAGCAGTAACGAATTGCGGGAGCGCGTTGCCAAAATGTCGGATTCGGATCGGCAAAAGTACGTGCAAGAGATGCGCGAACGGTTTAGCAGCCAGGGTCGGGGCGACGGGAGGAGTGACCGCGGCGGTGACGGACGTCGCGGGCGCGGACGGTAGGATTCCCTTTAATCCTCCACCGGCCAAGCGACAAAAAAAGCGGAGCCGTTTGGCTCCGCTTTGGGGATTATCCAGATAATCAATCCAGATTATTCCGCGATGGAAACTTCGTAAGGCTTGCTGGCCTCGACTTTCGGCAACTCGACCTTGAGCATGCCGTTCCTGAACTCGGCCTTGATCTTGCAGGTCTCAACGGCGCTGCCCAGTTCAAACGAGCGGCTGAACTTGCCGTAAGCCCGCTCGTAGCGGTGGCCAAACTCATTGCCCGCGCTTTGCTCGCTCTTGCGCTCGCCGGTCAGCGTCAGCACGCCTTCCTCCACCGTCAGGTTCACATCGGCCTTGGTCAGGCCGGGCAGGTCGGCGGTCAGCGTGTAGGCGTCGGGCGACTCCACGATGTCCACCGCCGGGCTCCACGCGTCGGTTTGGGTGGTCTTGGCCGAGGTGCCGAACGAGTCGTTGAACAGACTGCTAAACACATCCTCGAACACCGTCAGCGGATTTTCATTTCTTCTCGTACATGTCATCATCATCATTTTTCCTTTCTATTTTAGGGTTACGGTTTCTATCGAACCAACTGCCCAACTTAATGCAATCCGCGTGCCAAGCGATTCGAGCTAAAAATGGTCAAAAAATTGGTTTATTCGCTAAAAAATAGCAACAAAGGGACATAATGACACAGTATAAATGAACTCGTTATAGGGACAATATGACCCTATTCGCCCACTTGGTCAAGCGGCCGAAGTGGCCTTTACTTTACAGGGTTGCGGGTGCGTGCGCATGGTTTGTCGCCGTGAGCTTGGCTTATTTCCTGAGGCGTGTGGCGATGCTGGTGCCGTTGGTGCTCGTGATCAGCTTCCTCGCGTTTTGTCTCGTGCGCGTCGCTCCGGGCGGGCCGTTTGACAAGGAGCGCGCCCCGGCCTCGCCGGACATCGAGCGCAATCTCAAGGCCAAGTATCACCTCGACGAGCCGTTGTGGCAGCAGTACCTGCGATTTGTCGGCATCGGTTTTGAAAAACGCGACGGCGAGTGGCGGGCATTCGAGGGCGGCTTGGTGCGGGGCGACTTCGGGCCGTCGCTGAAGTATCGCAACCACTCGGTCAACGACATCATCGCGCAGGGCTTGCCGGTGTCGTTGTCGCTGGGGCTGTTGTCGTTCTGCTTTGCGCTAGGCATCGGGATTCCGCTGGGCGTGTGGACGGCGATTCGCCGGGGGCGCTGGCAGGATCATGTCGGCAGTTTTTTTTCCATTCTCGCGGTTTGCATCCCGGCGTTTGTGCTGGGGCCGGTGCTGATTGTTTTGCTGGGGATTCGGTGGCCGGTTTTCCCGGTGGGACTTTGGGGCGGGCCGTGGCATGTCATCCTGCCGGCGATCACGCTCGGCACCTACTTCGCCGGAAAAGTTTCGCGGCTGGCCCGCGAGGGGATGAGCC
The DNA here is from genome assembly GCA_015658765.1 of Verrucomicrobiota bacterium. GTDB lineage: Bacteria > Verrucomicrobiota > Verrucomicrobiia > Limisphaerales > UBA1096 > UBA1096. The sequence goes on from DQOE01000001.1 coordinate 2,031, forward strand.
AGACGCTGCAGTCGGACTTCATCACCACGGCGCGGGCCAAGGGCGTGGGCGAGACGACGGTGGTGTTGCGGCACGCGCTGCGCGAAGGCCTCCTGCCGGTGGTGACGTACAGCGGGCCGCTGCTGGCCGACCTGTTGGTGGGATCGTTCGTGGTGGAAAACCTGTTTCAGATTCCCGGCATCGGGGTGTTTCTCGTGAACAGCTCGATCAACCGCGACTACACGATGGTGGTCGGGCTGGTGATTTTATATTCCGTGATGTTGCTGACGCTGAACTTGGCGGTCGATGTCGTCTACGGCTTGCTGGACAAGCGGGTGAAATATGGCTGAGGCGATGAACCAACCCAGCCAAGCGCTTGGCCAAGCGCAGGAAACCGGCGAGTCGCCGAACCGCCGCGCCTGGCTTCGGTTCCGCGACAACCGGCCGGCGATGGTGGCGTCGGTGTTTCTGCTTGGCCTGCTCGTGCTGGCGCTGGCTTGGCCGCTGGTCTCGAGCCAGGGCGATGTGCACAGCGAGGCGCAATTCGCCGCGCCAAGCGCCGGGCATTGGTTTGGCACCGACGTGCACGGGCGCGACCTGTTCGGGCGCGTGCTGGCCGGGGCGCGGATTTCGCTGATGGTCGGCCTGGTTGGCGCGCTGGTGAGCCTGGTGATCGGCGTGCTGTGGGGTGCGACGGCCGGCCTGCTCGGCGGGCGCTGGGACAACTTGATGATGCGCACGGTGGACGTGCTCTACTCGCTGCCGTCGATCATTTTTGTGATCGTGATCATCACGACGCTGGAGGGGGTGTTGCAGGGCTGGCTGCAATCGGCGTTCGGCGGCGGCAGCGGCGAGACGGCGCGGATGCTGTTGCTCTACGCCGGCCTGGGCGCGGTGTCGTGGCTGACGATGGCGCGCATCGTGCGCGGGCAGGTGCTGGCGTTGCGCGAGCGGCAATTCGTCGAGGCGGCGCGGTCGCTTGGCCTCGGCACGTGGGCGATCTTGTGGCGGCACATCCTGCCGAACGTCGTCGGGGTGGTGATTGTTTACCTGACGCTGACGCTACCGGCGGTGATACTGTACGAGTCGTTTTTGAGCTACCTCGGGCTGGGCATCCAGCCACCGAGAGCGAGCCTGGGGTCGCTGATCGCGGAGGGCGCGGCGCAGATCAACCCGGTGCGAATTTACTGGTGGATGATCGTGTACCCGGCCGGCTGCCTGGCGGCGATGCTGATGGCGCTCAACTTCCTCGGCGACGGTCTGCGGGATGTGTTCGACCCCAAGGCGGACAAGGATCTTTGAGCGGCCAAGCGCTTGGCCAAGCGTTTTTTGTTGGGGGGTCGCGGAGAAAGAAAAAATGGTCGGGACGGAGAGATTCGAACTCTCGACCTCCTGATCCCGAACCAGGCGCGCTACCAAGCTGCGCCACGTCCCGACCAAAGGGCC
>DQOE01000308.1 GCA_015658765.1 Verrucomicrobiota bacterium
ATGGCGAGGTTTTTTACGAGGAGTTGTCGTGGCTCTGCCTGAACCAGCACGGTGCCTTCAACTCGCCGGTATGGTTCAACGTCGGGCTGCATCACGAGTACGGCGTCGGCAACGACTCAGCCAAGGGCAACTGGCATTACGATGATGCGCTTGGCCAGGCGAAGCGCGCCACGTCGCAGTACGAGTACCCGCAGGGCAGCGCCTGTTTCATCCAGTCGGTGGATGACGACTTGGAGTCGATCCTCAAGCTGGCGCACAGCGAGGGGATGCTCTTCAAGTTTGGCTCCGGCACCGGCACCGACCTGACGCCGATCCGGTCCAAGCGCGAAACCATCAGCGGCGGGGGAATCCCGAGCGGCCCGATGTCGTTCCTCCGGGTGTACGACCAGGTGGCCAACGTGGTGCGTTCCGGCGGCAAGACGCGCCGCGCCGCCAAGATGAACACCATCCGCGACTGGCACGGCGACATCGAGGAATTCATCGACGCCAAGCAGCTCGAGGAGAAAAAAGCGTGGGCATTGATCGAGCAGGGCTACGACGGATCGTACAACGGCGACGCCTACGGCAGTGTCATGTACCAGAACGAGAACCTCTCGGTGCGTGTCAGCGATGAGTTCATGCAATCCGCACAGGACGGCGGCGATTGGTGGACACGCGCCGTGACCACCGGCGAGAAACTTGAAAAGAAGAATGCCACGGGGCTGTTGGATAAAATCTCCGAGGGCACGTGGGTGTGCGGCGACCCCGGCATCCAGTACGACGGCGCGATCCAAAAGTGGCACACCTGCAGCGGCACCGAGCCGATTCACTCGACCAACCCCTGCTCCGAGTATGTGTTCATCAACAACACCGCCTGCAATCTGGCCTCGCTGAACCTGATGCGTTTCAAGCTCGAGGACGGCGTGTTCGACATCGACCGATTCAAGGCGGCGGTGCGCATTTTTATCACCGCGCAGGAAATTCTCGTCGACAACGCCAGTTACCCGACCCAGTCGATCGCCGGGAACTCGCACATTTTCCGCACGCTTGGCCTCGGCTTCGCCAACTTGGGCTCGCTGGTCATGAGCTACGGGCTGCCGTACGACTCGAACGAGGGCCGCGCCCTGGCCGGCGCGATCACGTCGATCATGACCGGCCATTCGTATGAGCAATCGGCGGAGTTGGCCGGCGTGAAAGGCGCGTTCGCCGGTTATCGCGATGCCAGTTGCAATCACGTGGCCAAGCCGTTGGCCAAGGACAACGTCGAGTCGATGCGCGGCGTCATGAAATTGCACCACGCTGCCGTGGAGGACATCCAGCCAAGCGAGGATTTTGGATACCTGAAAGACGCCGCCCGCGACTGTTGGGAGGCGGCCTTGGCCAAGGGCGACCAAAACGGCTACCGCAATGCACAGGTCACCGTGCTGGCGCCGACCGGCACGATCGCGTTCCTGATGGACTGCGACACGACCGGCATCGAGCCGGACATCGCGTTGGTGAAGTACAAGCTGCTCGCCGGCGGCGGGACGCTGAAGATCGTGAACCGCACCGTGCCCGACGCATTGTCGCGGCTGGGCTACTCGGCGGACGAGGTGAAAAACATCGTTGCCCACATTGAAGAATTTGACTCCATCGAGGACGTCAAGGAGGACGGGGAAACCCGTAGAAGCGGGCTCAAGCCCGAACATCTGGATGTGTTCGATTGCGCGTTCAAGCCGTTCCGCGGCGAGCGCAGCATTCACTACATGGCACATCTGAAGATGATGGCCGCTGCCCAACCGTTTATCAGCGGCGCCATATCCAAGACCGTCAATCTCCCCCGGGAGTGCTCGGTCGCGGATATAACCGACGCCTACACACAGGCGTGGAAACTGGGACTCAAGTGTGTCGCGATTTATCGCGATGGCTCGAAGCGGTCCCAACCGCTCAACACCGCCAAGACCGGCGAGGGAACCGAAAGGGAACTCACCATCACGGCGGATGAGCGGATCAAGGAACTGGAGGATCAGTTGGTCGGTCTGCAAAAACAGATCGACCAACCTCTCCGCCGGCGCCTGCCCGAGACCCGCCAGGCGGTGACTCACAAATTTGACATCGCCGGCCACGAGGGCTACCTGACGATCGGCCTGTTCGAGGACGGCACACCCGGCGAGATGTTCATCACCATGGCCAAGGAGGGTTCGACCATCGGCGGCCTGATGGACAGCGTCGCCGCGCTGACGAGTGTCTCCCTGCAATACGGCGTGCCGCTCGCGGCGCTGGTGCGCAAGTTCAGCCATCAGCGGTTCGAGCCGTCCGGCTTCACCAAGAACCCGCAGATCCGCCGCGCCTCGTCGATCATCGACTACGTATTTCGCTGGATGGGCATCCAGTTCATCCCCGGTTACCTCGAGAGAACCACGGGTGACACCAGCCAGCAGGAACTGAACATCCCCGGCCTCCAACAGGCCGAGGCCCAGCACGTCAACAAGCCGGTTGTTGAGTTGCCGGTGGCCAGCGGCGGAGACGGCGAGTCTGTCGATCATGCGGCGGCGCATTCGCACAGCCACGACGCCTCGGCGATCAGCCAGTCGGTGGCGCACTTCATGGAGGACGCGCCGGCCTGCACGACCTGTGGCCACCTCACCGTCCGCAACGGTGCCTGCTTCAAGTGCCTCAACTGCGGCGAGAGCTTGGGCTGCTCCTGAGCCAAGCGCCTGGCCAAGCGGGCGAGTTTGCGCTTGAACTGTCGGCGAAAAAAACCAATCAATGGGGAGCGTGACAGAGGTCAACGGGTTCAATCTGGAAAAACTGGTCAGCCAGTTTCAAATCGTGGCCGAGTTCGAGGAGGGTCATGTGTGGACCAAGGGCCACATCAACGACACCTACATTATAACCTGTCGGCAGGGCGGCACACCCATCCGCTACATCCTGCAGCGCATCAACCATCACGTCTTCCCGTACCCCGAGCTGGTCATGCAAAACGTCAAGCTGACCACCGAGCATCTTCGGAAAAAAATAGGTACAGAAGACAGGCATGACCTGACGCGCCGCACAATGACGCTGGTGCCGACCCGGGGCGGCGCGCCCTATTACCGGGATCGTGAGGGGAATTACTGGCGGACCTACGTATTCATCGAACGGGTCACATCGATGCATGTCGCCGTGCTGCCGGCTCAGGCTGGCCAGGTAGGGCGTGCGTTTGGTATGTTCCAAAAACGGCTTGCCGACCTACCGCCGGAGAAGGTGCAGGAAACCATTCCCGATTTTCACAACGGTCTGTTGCGGCTCGAGGCGCTGGAAAAAGCCGTTGCCGCAGACAGCGCTGGGCGGGTTGCCGGAGCGCAGGCCGCGATTGATTTTTGTCGGCAACAACGCGGCATCGTCAGCCTGCTGCTCGATGCCCAGGCACGGGGCGAGCTGCCGCTGCGCATCACGCACAACGATACCAAGATCGACAACGTGCTATTTGACACCGACAGCGGCGAGGTGGTTTGCATCGTCGATCTTGATACAGTGATGCCGGGGCTGGTTCACTACGACTTCGGCGACATGGTACGCACGCTCACCAGCCCAACCGACGAGGATGAGCTTGACTTGACCAAGGTGACCATGCGGTTGGAATATTTTGAGGAATTGGCAAAGGGCTACTTCGCCGAGGCGAGTGAATTTCTGACCCAAGCCGATCGGGATTACTTCGCGATTTCTGGCAAGGTCATCACGCTCATTCTGGGTATCCGTTTCCTGACAGATCACTTGAACGGCGACACCTACTTTCGCGTGCATCGCGATGGGCAGAACCTCGACCGCGCCCGGGTGCAGTTCAAGCTGGTGGAATCGATGCTGGAGCAGGAGGAGGCGATGAAGTCGTTCATCGCCGCGCTGGGTTAACCGGCGTTGGCCAGGCGCTCTTGCGCTTGGCCAAGCGGCTCGGGGGAGGCGTCGCGCAAACGGGAAACGATCGCCGGCAGTATCTCGAGCACCCAGTCCACGTCCGCCTCCGTGTTGTCCAGCCCAAGGCTGAATCGCAGTGAGCCTTTCGAGCGCGACAACGGCACACCCATGGCCTGCAAAACGTGGGACGGCTCGATGGAGCCGGTGGTGCAGGCCGAGCCGCTCGAGGCGCAGATGCCCTCGCGGTCGAGCAGCAGCAGGATCGCCTCGGCCTCGACACCGTCAAACCCGATGTTGGTCGTGTTGGGCAGCCTCGGCTCGCCGCCGCCGTTTCGCACAGAGCCGCGAATTGTCTGCAGGATGCCCCGCTCGAGCCTGTCGCGCAGGGCGCGCACCCGCGTGTTTTTGTCATCGATTTGCCCGAGCGCGAGTTCGGCGGCTTTGCCGAAGGCGACGATGTAGGCGACGTTCTCGGTGCCGCCGCGCTGGCCGCGCTCCTGGCCGCCGCCGATGATGTACGGCTCGAACGGCGCGCCCGGCTTCACGTACAGCAGGCCGATGCCCTTGGGCGCGCGCAGCTTGTGGGCGGAGAGGGAGAGGAAATCGACGCCGAGCGACTGCACATCGATCGGGAGTTTGCCAGCGAC
>DQOE01000061.1 GCA_015658765.1 Verrucomicrobiota bacterium
AAGACGATTTCATCCTTGAACATCACATCGACCGTGCCGTCGTTCTGCAGGCGCACGGTCATGTCCGCAAAGTCGAGACCGGTAAGCAGGTCGGCCTTGGGGACTTTTTTGCTGGCGAGGATTTCGTCGCCGAACTTGAGGTCGATGGCCGGGGCCTCGCCGCCGCCGTTGTTCCAGGTGTCGATGCAGACGCGGATGCCGGAGCCAACGCCTTCCTCGCCCTGCCAGGTTCTCGGGGGGATGTCGTCGGCGAAGTTGAACGACATGCCGTCGGCCGGGCTGTCGGTGCCGCCGAGGTCCGCGCCGGGGCCGCCGATGCGCACCTGGAAGTTGGCGATAAAGCCGAACACCTCAGTCTTGCCAAGCGGGCTGCCGATAATCCACGAGCCGCTTTGGCTGTTGAGTGCGTCGGTGAGCATGAGGTAGCCGGAATCGTCGATGCCCTCAAACTCGGAGAGGGAGGCGTGGCCCGAGAGGCGGCTGCCCTTGGGCGGTTTCGGCGTGTCGAAGTCGTAGTGGAAGTGATCCTCGGGCATCACGATTCGATCGATCGTGGTAAAGCTCCATGACTCCTCCAGCTTGGCCCCGTTGTCGTCGGTGAAGCTGAGGGTGACCTCGTGCAAGAGCAGCTCGGCCAGCCCGTCGGCCGGCGCGTGGACGATGGTGGTAAATCCTTCCTCGTGGCTGACATCGGCGGCGACTTTGGTCCCGTTGATGACGAGGCTGACCGAGCCGGTGTCCAGTGCTGAGAGGGTGTCTGCCACGACGATTTCCACCGCCTTGTTTGGGTAAACGGCTTCGGAACCGGGCATCGGTGAGCGCGACAGCACGAGCGGCCGCGTGGCCCGGGAGGAGGTCAGTTGTATATCGTCAATTGCATGGATGGAAAACTGTCCGCCGGTGCGGGCGGCGAACCCGTATAGTCCGGCCTGGATGCCGGTGAACGGCGTCTGCACGTCATGATGGAGCAGCAGACCGTTGAAGGCGACGTCGGCGGTGCCGTCCGACTCCACGCGGATCAGCACATCCACAAAGTCCAGCCCTGTGAGAATCTGCTTTTTATCCAGCAGGGTGGAGGCGATCAACTGGTTGCCGAAACGGATGTCGATGGAGGGCGCCTCGCCGCCGCCGTTGTCATATGTGTCGAAGCAAAACCGCAGGCCACTGCCAGCGCCGTTTTCCGCGTCGCCCCAGACATCATCCGGGATGTCGTCGGCGAGGCTGACGGAGAAGCCATCGGCCGGGTTACCCGAGCCTTCCAGATCTTCGCCTGGCCCGCTGATGCGCAGCTTGAACGCCAGCGAGAAGGCATTGATCCAGTCGCCCTCATCCTGGTCATCCAGTATGAACGCGCCGTTTTGGTTGTTCTCATTGATGGTCAGCGTCATCACGCCACTATCCTCCACGCCGCCGAACTCCTCGGGGTAGGCTGTGCCGTATATGTAGCTGTCATCGGGCTCCAAGCCGTCGTTGAAATCAATGACACGCTCCACGTTCGCGATTTCGATAAGTGGCGCGGTGCGGAACGCCCACTCGCCGTTGATCTCGTTGCCGTCAGTGTCCTTGAATGCGATGGCAACGGCCTGGTCGGCATCCGGCTCCATTCCGCCCGGGGCGGAGTAGGATATGGTGACCTTGCGCCCGTCGGTTTCGACTTCCGGGGTTACGGACTCGCCGTTGAGTGTCAATTGAACCGACTTGGCATCGACTTCAGCGATGCCGTTGGCGACCTCGACTATAATCCCTGAGTTTGGCAGCACTACGCTGCCTTCACTGGGTGCCACCGACGAAATCACCGGCGAGGGTGGGCGGCTTACAGCGATCTGAAGGTCGTCCACTGCATGCACTGAAAAGGCGCCGCCGGTCCGTGCGGCCAGGCCGATTTTCCCGTTCGCAAAGCCGGTAAATTCCGTTTGCACATTGTCAAAAACCAGCATGTCCTTGTAAACCACATCAACCGTGCCGTCGGATTCCACGCGAACGATCAGTTCCGCGAAATCCGTCCCGGTGAGCAGGTCCGACTTGGGCATTTTCACAGTGGCCACTGTTGCGCCGTCGAACTTGAGGTCGACCGCTGGTGCCTCGCCACCGCCGTTGTCCCATGTGTCGATGCAGACCGAGATGCCCGAACCGGCTCCTTCCTCGGCCAGCCAGGTGCCGTCCGGCACGTCTGGGGCAAAACTGAAGGCGAAGCCGTCCGCCGGGTTGGAGGAACCACCCAGATCCTCACCCGGGCCACCGATGCGCAGTTTCATGGCGACACCGATGCCGTTGATGTTGGCGCCCTCATTGAAGTCGGCGATGACGAAGGATCCAAGCTGGCTGTTGGTGGCCTCGGTCAGAAGCAGCATACCGGAATCCTCCACGCCGCCCTCCATTTCGACAATTGCGGTACCGTAAACCTCTGTGCCCACCGGAACCTCGCCATCATCAAAATCAAACACCAGGTCCGGCTCACCGATGGAGACCAACTCGGAGGTGGAAAACTCCCAGACAAACTCAACCTTGGCTCCGGCATCATCCGCCGCCGTGATGGCCGCCGTGTAGGCCGTGCCCGGGGCAAGGCCGCCCTCGGGGGCGTGGGTCACGGTCAGGACGACGCCGTCCTCGGTAATTTGCACCGGTGCCGCCTCGCCGTTGAGGGTGAGTTTTACCGAGTCGAGGTTCAGCGGGCTCGATCCGGCGGAGAGCGACACCACAACGGGGGACGTGGGTGTCACGATTGCGCCCTCGCCAGGCTGGAAACCGGAGAGCACCGGTTTCTCGACGGCGAAGGTGGTGATTGCCACATCGTCGATCCAATGGTTGTTGTTGGCGCCGCCGGTCCGGGCGCCGAAGGCAAAGCGAGCACCGGCCACCGGCTTGAAGTCCAGTTCCAGGTCAGTAAAAATCTTCAGTCCCTTGTACTCGAGGTTGAACTTTCCTCCCTTAAACGAAACCTTCACGTCCACGAATTCGTCCCCGGTAAACATGTCGGCCGGCTCGTCCGTTTCGGGATCGATGACGTAGGCATCTGCCGGTGCAAGGCGCCGACTGCCGGTGAAGTGGGCCACCGCCTGGCTTGTGCCGCCGATGAAAATCTCGATAGAGGGCGCTTCGCCACCGCCGTTGTCCCAGGAATCGAAGGAGAGGCGCAGCCCATCGCCCACGCCGTTCTCGGCCGGGCTGAACGTGTTGTCCGGGATGTTCCGGCCGAAACTGAAGCTCATGCCGTCAGCGGGATCGGCCGAGGTGTTGCCCCCCATCAGCAGCCGGAAACCGGCCTCAAACTCGCCGATGGTCTGGCCCTCGCTGAAATCGTCAATGATCCAGGAACCGTTCTGGCTGCCCTCGGCCAAGGTCAACTGCAACACGCCGTCCTCCGCGTCGTCGTCGATCCACTCCACCACGGTGGTGCCGTACACCTCGGTGCCGTCGGGGATGTCGTCGTTGAAATTGGTTTCGAAGGTCCACTCCGCGCGGACGGCCGTTGCGGTGAGCAGGAAGGCCAGGGCCAGGCGCTCGAGAACATGATGGATTCGTTTTATTTGTCTTTGGGAAGCTGTTAATAACACATGTCTACACTCCGCCTCCACCCGAGGTGAGTCAACTCATTTTTGATCCGGATGCCGGCCAAGGGGAAGGACGGGCGCTTGGCCAAGCTGGCGTAGCTGCAGGCTTGCAGACTGGGGGAAAGGAGCAGATTGCCGGTGAGTTTACCGATGAAAAAAGTTTGGATAGCGAGGTGACTTATTCGTTCGAGCAGGACGGAAAGTTCTTTCTAATCGAGCGGGTGCCGGCGCGGGTTTGCAGCGAAACAGGCGAACAATATTTCCCCCCAAAAACCGTTGAGCACATCCAAGGCATCATCAAAAACCGGACGGTGCCCAAAAAGACGATCGAAACTCCGGTTTACGAATTCGTTTGACACGTTTCCCCCCCCTACTTCACCTCCAGCCATTGGCTGGCGCTGTGGCTGTTGAACTCCGGGGCGTACATGCTTTGGATATTCGCGATGCCGGATTGGTAGCGGCCGCGATGGAACACTTTCACCGGATACTCGAACACGTACGTGCCCTTGGGCAGGTAGTCGATGAAGAAATGGCTTGAGGCGTCGCGGGTCGATTCGTAGTAGGCCAAGCCGTCCAGGTACCGGTGGCCGGACAGCACGTTCACCGGCTCGGTGCCGCTGCCGCGCTGGTCGTTCATGTGGACGAATTCCATGTCGCGGTCGGTTCGCAACACCAGCCGCACGACCAGTTCGTCGCCCGGCGCGAGGTCGCTCCCGATTGGCTTGAGTACTTGGCCGGACTTCGTGTTTTCGCGGACGTAAATCTTCTTGGACAAGTGCAGTGGCGTGGCCTCGTGCGGTGTCACCTTTGCCATGTCCTCGAGGTATTGCCAATGCACGCTGCCCCACGCGACGCCGGGGTCGTGCTTGGTCAACTCCACTTGGCCAAGCGCGGACGTGATCTCGCTGCGGCCGAACTTGTGCTGATAAAACCCGGTGCCGGCCTCGACCTTCTCCGGCTTCACAGTCTCGCCGCCGAGCGACACCTCGACGAGCCGGGTCGAGGCGAGCAGGTTGTCGCCGCCGAGCAGGATCGAGTACACGGCGTCGGCGGTGGCCTTGGTGGTTTTCCACGCCTGCGTCTGCTTTTGCTTGATGAGCCAGATTTGGCACTCGCGTACGGCGTCCTTGTCGGCGGTGATTTCGTTGAACGCCTCGATCATCATCGCCTGCGTCTCGATCGGGGCGCGATACCACCACCACGAATGCTCGGTGTCGCGCCAGAACATCCCCAGTTCCTCGTCGGTCACGCTGTGCTCGAGGATCGACCGGATCACGTCGCCCGGCACCTCCTTGTCTCCCAAGCGATGCAGCGCGATCGCGACGTGCGCCTGCGACTGCCGGCTACCGACCTTCAGCCAATGCTTTTGCGCCTGGCCGACGAAATAGTCGAATGCCTTTTTGTGTGCCTGGCCAACGGGTCGGTCTTTCAGGTAAAAACTGCGGCAGTAGAGGTAGAGCGCGACGGTTGAACTGAGATGGTTGCCGTCGAGCGTCTTGTTCTCGACGATCCGCTCGTACCGCTTCTTGATCCAGCCGTCGAGCCGGCCAAGCGCCTTGACCGCCTGGACGACCGGCACGCCCTCGACGCCGAGATGACGCAGCCGCGCAAAGCCGGTCGTGACGTAAAGCGTGATGTAATCATTGCTTCGGCCGCCGGGCATCCACGGCCAGCCGCCGTCGGCGTTTTGCGCGCGGGCAAGCTGCTCGAGCAGGCGCTTGGTCTCGGAGTGGAGCCGGTTTTTGTCGAACAAAATACCGACGTTGCGGCGCGCCTGGCTTTCGTCCTTGGCCTCGCGCACCCACGGCGTCTCGAGCAGCAGCAGGCTTTTGAGTTCCTCGTTTTTCTCGAGCGGACTGTCGAGCGCGTCGGTGCCTTTCCAGAGATCGAACACGCGGCGGATGCGCGGGTCGGACTTGGCGATGTGCGCCGCGAGTGTGTTGGCGTAAAGCCGGTTGAACGTCTGCTCGGTGCACTCGTGCGGGTACTCCATCAGATAGGGCAGGGCGAGCACCGCGTACCACGCCGGGTTGGACGCCACCTGCACGGTGAGCGACTGGTGCTGCAGTGTGTCCGACCCGCCGGACGCGATCAGTTTCTCGAAGCGGAATTTCCGCGTGCCCTTGTCGCGGATCGGCAGCGGCAGCGACTCGGTGACGAGGATGCGCCGCGACAGCACCGGCAGATAATTTTC
>DQOE01000338.1 GCA_015658765.1 Verrucomicrobiota bacterium
AACCGCCGACCTCCTACGCAAACACGGCGGCAAGAGCAAGAAGGAACTGGAAACTGAAGGCAAATGAAACACCTCCTCCTAACAACAATCGTAGCCGTGCTTCTGGTGGGGTGTGATGAGTCGCAGCAGTCGGCTACTCCAGAAGCACACCCCGTTGAACCCGTTGCTGAAGTGCCAGTGCAGCCGCCGTCTCCAGCAGCAGAACCACAACCTATTGAACCCGTTGCCGAAGCTGCACAACCAGAACCACCCTCAGAACCAACGGCGGTCAAGCGCGGGGCGGCGGGGCGGAGACCTGATTCAATAATTTACGGAATGCCCCATTTTGCCCTTGTGCCCCCCTGTTAATTTGACAATTCTCCAGTTGGTTGGAAAAATTATCTCGATTTGAAAAGTTGCGGGCAAATTATTCGTACATGTGGGATTCTTTTGGCGTTTGCCTGTGCTGTGGTTTTCGGTGCGGAGAAGACTCATTGGGCTTTCAAGCCGGTTGCCAACCCCAAACCCCCAAAAGTGCACGACAAGGCCTGGCCGTTGGGAGACCTTGACCGTTTCATCTTAAACCGGCTCGAGCAGAAGGGGCTTCGCCCTGTGGCAGAGTCAGATCGTTTCACTTGGCGGAGGCGGGTGAGTTTTGACCTGACCGGACTGCCGCCAACGGTGGAGGAGATTCGCGTGTTTGAGGCGGACCAGTCGCCGCAGGCGTGTGAAAAAGTAGTCGACCGGCTGTTGGCTTCGCAGGCGTTTGGCGAACGGTGGGCGCGGCATTGGCTGGACCTTGTGGGATACGCGGACCAAATCGGCACCTCGAACAATGTCTTCGCCGAGCACGCGTGGCGCTATCGCGATTACCTCATCGACGCTTACAACAACGACAAGCCATTCGACCGGTTCATTCGCGAGCAGATTGCCGGCGACCTGTTGCCGCACAAGACGGTGGAGGAACGCGCGGCGAACCTGGTGGCGACCGGCTTTCTCGTGCTGGGTGACATCGAGATTGTCGAGGCCGACAAGGCGAAGTTGCATGTGGACATCGTCGATCAGCAACTCCAGAAAACGGGCAAGGCGTTCCTTGGCATGTCGATTGGCTGCGCGCGCTGCCACGACCACAAGTTTGATCCCATCACACAGGGCGACTATTACGCGATGGCCGGATTTTTTCGCGGAACGTCGACGGTGTATAAAACCAAGCGCGGCGTGTGGAGCGATGTGAATGTCATTGAACTGCCGGAGACCGAGGCGCAAAAGGCGGAGCGCGACAAACACGAAAAGGCCCATGCGGATCGACTCGCCAAGCTGAAAGGCGAGCGCGAGACGGCGCGGAAACGCAAGGCTGAGTTGGACGATCAGCTTAAAAAGAAGGACCTGCCCAAGGAGGAGCGCGGCAAGCTCACGAAGGAGCGTGACGAAAAGGCCGGTTGCATCGTGAAGTTGGACAAGGAAATCACACACGCGGAATTTTTCGCGCCTAGCGTGCCGAGGGCGCATGGCGTGCGGGATGTCGAGAAACCGGGCGACATGAAAATCACCATCCGCGGCAACCCACGCGCACTGGGCAAAGTAGTGCCGCGCGGCTTTTTGCATGTGGCCTCCAGCGCGCGGCCGGAAATCCCGCAGGACCAAAGTGGCCGGCACGAGTTGGCCGACTGGGTGGCCGGCCGCGACAACCCGCTGACTGCGCGCGTGGCGGTGAACCGCACCTGGCAGAAGCTCTTCGGCGAAGGACTGGTCCGCACGGTCGATTACTTCGGGCTGCCCGGCGAACGGCCGTCGCACCCGGCGCTGCTCGATTTTTTGGCCGACCGTTTCATGCGCGAAGGCTGGTCGCAAAAGCGGCTTATTCGCTCGCTGGTGCTCAGCCGCACGTATCGACTCAGCAGCGCGCACGATGAACGCAATCACGCGACCGACCCCGACAACCGCCTGCTCTGGCGGATGAACCGCTTCCGACTCGATGCCGAGGCACTGCGCGACGCAATGATTTTCACCAGCGGCAAACTCAAGCCCTCCACTGGCGGACCGGCTCTACCGTTGGAGTTCCAGGAGAACGTGAGCAATATCGACCCGAAGAATGTGAATCCACCGTCGTTCAGCCTGCGAAAATGGCGGCCGGGACAGGAGTTCGAGCGAACCATTTACCTGCCGATCATCCGCTCCGCCGCGCAGCCGGGTCCAGCTGAACTACGCAACGTGTTCGACTTCGCGCAGCCGTCGGAGTTCACTGGCCAACGCGCCATCACGGCGGTGCCCACACAGGCGTTATTCTTGATGAACAGCCCTGAGGTAAAAAAACACGTGGCCGCCCTGGCTGCGCGAATGAAAAAGGAGACGGCCGACGATGCGAAGCGACTAGAATACCTTTGGCTGTCGCTACTGAACCGACCCATTACCGCGCAGGAACAGCGCGAGGCAGCGGCGTTTTTAAAGCAAGCGGGCGAAGGTGCGTGGAGTGAGTTGTGCCATGCGCTGCTGGCCTCAAATGAATTCCTGATGCGTCTTTGAACATGAACACGACACAGCTTTCCCGCCGACAATTGCTGCAGTCCGCCGCGTGCGGTTTTGGTGGCCTGGCCTTGAGTGGCATGGTGGCCGGCATGGCTCGTGGCGCGAGCCCGCTGGCCGTCCGTGCGCCGCACTTTGCGCCGCGAGCCAAGCGCGTCATTTTTCTCTTCATGGCCGGCGGCCCGTCGCAGGGTGATCTGTTTGCGCCGAAGGATTACATCACCCAAAACCACGGCAAGCCCATCGCCTCGCCGGTGGGGGACGACGGGCAGCTTCGCGTGGGCGTGGCCAAGTTCCTGCCCATGGCACCGGTTGCGCCGGTGCGGCCGCGCGGGCAGTCGGGCCTGATGTTATCCGACCTGCTGCCCAACATGGCCGGCGTCGCGGACGAGTTGTGCATGCTGCGCGCGATGGTTTCAGACAACAAGGCGCACGCGCCGGCAGCGCTGCAGTTTCACACCGGCCACATTGCCGAAGCGCGACCATCGATGGGCTCGTGGATCAGCTACGGCCTCGGCACGGAGAACGAAAACCTGCCGAGCTTTATCACCATTCACCCGCCCGGCGATGTGCGCACCTACAGCGCATCGTTTCTGCCGGCGATGCATCAGGGCACACCGTTGCGTGTGCCGGGCAATGACCGCGAACCCGCCATCAAGAACCTGCGCGACCCCGACGCCAAGACGGAGGCGCAGCGCCGTCGGCTGAATTTTCTGCAGGGCATGAACCAGCGGCTGTTGAAGCGCGTCAAAACCGACGCGCAAATGGAGGGCATCATTCAGTCGTTCGAGTTGGCCTTCCGCATGCAGGCGGAAACACCCGGGCTGGTTGATCTCTCCGGTGAATCCAAGGAAACGCAGGAGATGTACGGCATCGGCGACAGCAAGACCGACCGAAACGGTCGCGCCTGCCTGATGGCCCGTCGGCTCAGCGAGGCGGGCGTGCGGTTCGTGCAGGTGACGATCGACGGCTGGGACCACCACGGCGACATCCGCACTGCCCTCCCCAATAGCGCTGGCGGTGCCGACAAACCCATCGCCGGGCTCATCCGCGACCTCAAGCGGCGGGGCCTTTTAAAGGACACGCTGGTGGTGTGGTCTGGCGAATTCGGCCGCACGTACTGGAGCCAGGATCTCTCCGGCACCTCGCCCATAGCCAAGCACGGCCGCGAGCATCAACAGGAAAGCTTTTGCACCCTGCTGGCTGGCGGCGGCGTGAAACCCGGCTTGGTCCATGGCGAAACGGACGACCACGGCTACCGACCTGTCAGCGGCAAGGTGCACCTGCACGACCTGCACGCCACGCTGCTGCACCTGCTCGGCTTCGACCACGAGCAACTCAACTATCGCCACGCCGGCCGCGACTTTCGTCTGACTGACATCTTTGGCAACGTCGTGCACGACATCATTGCGTAAAACGGGGACTGATCGACTGATGCGTCTTCTCGCAAGTTTTCTTTTCCTGGCATTCGTCGCGCTTGGTTCGTCTCAAGTAATCTAATCCGCAAACACGGCGGCAAGACGGGTGAAGAATTGAAAGCTGAAGGTAAATGAAACACCTCCTAATCACAACAATCGCAGCGGTGTCTTTCAGCTTGGCTACTGCTGATGCCAAGCAAGGTAAACCCAATTTCATTGTCGTGTTCTGCGATGATCTTGGCTACGCGGATATCGGTCCTTTTGGTTCCAAGACACATGCTACCCCGGTTCTGGATAAAATGGCCAAGGAGGGCATGCGGCTTACAGACTTTTACTCGACCTGCTCCGTTTGCACACCGTCACGGTCTAGCTTAATGACTGGCTGTTATCCGCGCCGGGTCAACATGCATGTGGATGAAAAGAACCTGTGCGTTCTTTTTCCTGCTGCCAGTAAAGGCCTTAACCCTAGCGAGATCACCATCGCCGAGATACTCAAGGAGCAGGGCTATGCCACCATGTGTATTGGCAAATGGCACTTGGGTGATCACCCCGACTTTATGCCTACCTCACAGGGCTTCGACCATTACCTTGGTATTCCTTACAGCAATGACATGAATCGCAAGGAGGTTCCGCTACCCTTGGTCCGCGACCTGACCGTGGTCGAGGATAGCGTGCATCGAGACACAACAATCACTGCCCGCTATACCGCCGAAGCGGAGAGGTTCATCAAGGCAAACAAGGACAACCCATTCTTCCTTTATCTTCCCCACACCGCGGTGCATGGACCGCTGACCCCAGGTGCAAAGTTTAAGGGCAAAAGCCAGGACGGCCCTTACGGTGACTGGGTGCAGGAGATAGACTGGTCCATGGGCAAGTTATTCAGGGTGCTGGAGGAAACCGGTATCGATGACAACACGCTGGTACTGTTCACGTCAGACAACGGGTCGGCTAGAGAGAAACAGGGCAGCAACCTGCCGTTGCGTGGTCGAAAGGGTCGTACCGACGAGGGAGGCATGCGGGTGCCGTGCATTGTTCGCTGGCCGGGCAAAATTCCAGCCGGCATAAGCAGTGGCGCGCTAACATGCACAATGGATCTGCTACCCACGATGGCACGACTTGCCGGCGGCAAGGCACCAAGTGACCGTGTTATAGATGGTAAAGACATCTGGCCCATCCTTAGCGGTAAAAACGTGGATGCTGATCCGCGTGATGTGTTTTATTACTACCAAATGGACCAGCTGCAAGCGGTCCGGTCCGGTGACTGGAAACTTTTCTTGGCTATGGATTCCAAGAAACGCAACTGGGGCAAGCCCGAGGGCAGTACAGTGTTGAAACTGTTTAACTTGGCCAAGGACATCCATGAGGACAACAACGTGGCTGCTGGCAACCCTGAGGTGGTGAAACGGTTGATCGCATTTGCCGAGGACGCCCGGGAGGATCTAGGCGACGTGGATCGCGTGGGAAAAGGCCAACGCAAGGCCGGCTGGGTGGATAAGCCTTCCCCGCGGTTGCTAAAGAAATGAAACACCTCCTACTCACAACAATCGCAGCGGTGCTTTTGGTGGTGATCGAGTTATCCAAACTGGGACAAAGCTTTCGTTAGTCTGGATGGGTTGATTATTTGCTCGATGTCGTAGAGTAGTCGATGCTGAAATGTCGAATGATTTATCTACTGCGGCGTTTTGATTTTGAGGCGCGTTCCTGGATCCACGGCACATCCCGTGGCGCGAGCCGGACTCCCCCGACACCCGGTTTCTTGGTGGCTGCATCCAGCCACTTGCGGATCTCCGCATGACCGTCGGCGAAGGAGAGGCCGGCAGCCTCGTTGTGGTAGATGGCTGGCAGGTTGCCCCACTGGGTCGGTTGGTTGCCGAGTGTTGTCCCCAAAAATACCAACAGATAGCCGTCGTCAATCGTCTCCTTGCGCTCATCGATGAAGACGAACTGGCCGGAGGGGTTGGTGATCTCCCCAAGTTTTTTGTACCACCAAAACTGGGCGCGCATGTTGGGGCCGGAAGACCA
>DQOE01000138.1 GCA_015658765.1 Verrucomicrobiota bacterium
ACGGTCGTCTTCGGGCGCGGGTAGGCAAACCAAACGGTGCCATCCTTCGCGCGCATGTCGCCGGGCGCGCCGAAGTTGATCGCCAGGTGTTTCACCGGCTTGGTCGCGGCTTGACTGATAAACACCGCCCACTCCGCAAGACCTTTCTGCGGTTTGTTTTTCAGGACAACCGTGGTTCGCAGCGAGTAACTGCACGTGCAGCCTGCGCTTGACTCCTGCATGCTCAACAGTCCGTTCGCCGGGATCATGCTGTTCCAGCAACCAGGCCGCACGCCGCCGAAGAGTTGGAGGCCGGTGTCCCGCTCGGTGTCCACAATCGCCCCGCTGTACGAGCGGAAAAACAGGTTGTGCGGCGTGGCAGTCACAATGCCGCAACTATGGCCGGGACGCAGGAATTCCCAATCGACGGACTCGCCGGTGATGGGGTGCGTGCGTTTCTGGATTTCGCCGGTGGCGAGATCGCACCGCCGCGGCTCGATGTAAATCGTGTCGCCGACGATCGTCGGGCGGCGACGGTAGTTGAGCGGCTTGCTCCACAGCAGACTGCCACTCTCGGACTGCAACACGGTGATGCGCCGCCAGTTCAGGTCTCCCTTGCTGAACGGCCCCTCGTCGTGGTTGCTGTAATGCCCGAAGAACAGTAGCCGCCCATCCTGGTACGCAATCCCCAGCTTGGTGCCGCCGCAGCCGGTGAGGTCGTACGGGCGGCTCCACAACTCGCGGCCACTCGCAGCCTCAAGGCAAACCACCCGCCGCACATCGCGGTCTTTCTCGGCGAGTTCCTGCTCGCGCTCGGGGACGTAGTTGCCGCCATCAATCTCGGTTTGGACAGCTGCCCTCGCCTGTTTACGCTCTTCATCCTTTACATCGTCCTTCAGGAAAAAGACGCGACTGTTGGCGATCGTCAGCGAGATGTTCGGGATGCCGGAGCCGTCGTGCTGCCACAGCAATTCGCCGGTGCGGATGTTGTACGCAAACACCTTTTCGCTGAGCATGATTTTGTTCGTCACGGCAGTGGGCGCGTGGTCGGGCATCCAGCCCGGGAACGTGTTGATGGCATGCCAATGCAGGCCGCGGCGCTTGAAATGGGCGTAGGCCCTGGCATCGGGGCGCGGGTAAATTCCCTTCACGGTTTTCAGGGTGGCGAGCGCATCCTTCGGCGCGTCGGCCTCGCCCACCCACTCACCGTTTTTCACGAGGGCGTTCCAGAGATAACCGTACTCGCGGGCCAACGGCACGGCGCCGGTACCGAAAAGAATGTCGCCATCCACGCCGATGTTTCCCCAGCGCAGAGCCTTGCCCCCGGCCTGTCTTGGGACGGAAAACTCGCGCAGCGTGCGCCCCGTTTGCGCATCGAGATGCAGCACGCGATCGTGCGCCGCGACGAACACCGAGTCGTCAGTGGCGACAATGTTCGAGCCGTCCACATCCACCCTCACACGAACCGCGCCGGAGATTTTTCGCTGCCAAAGAAACGTGCCGTTGTAGGCGTCGTAAGCCATCACGACCTCCATGCCCTGCACTATCAGTCGGCCGTTCACGGCGAGCGGGCTCACCGAGCGGGAGTGCCGCTCGACCATGTGCTCCGAGCCGGGCTCGCCGAACCACAGCACGCCAAGCGGCCCCTTCACGAGCCGGTCGTGGGTGGACGAGGTGTTGGCCGTGTTGCCGTACAGGCCACTCCAGCTTCCCGCGCCGTCGAGTTTGCCACGGGTGAACTTCAGCCAACCGTGCTCCAGCGAAACATCATGGCTGGACTTGACGTTGGCCTTCAGTCCGTCAACGACGTTCGCCACATTTTCCTTCGGCCAATTCGCCACGGATCCCAGCAGCAGCACACCGCCCGCCGGGCGAAGCACGCGCGCCAATTGGCTCACCGGCAACTGGACATCGTCGCCATGCTGCACGCGCCCGGAGACGATCAAGTTGGCAAAATAATCCGGCAACTCGGCGGCGTCCCAGTCGGCGGCGATCACCCGTGAACCGTACAGACCGGCCAGGAGAAGGTCGCGCCGGATCGCCTCGAGGCGCGCGGCGTCCTGCTCGATGATGACGATGTTGAGCTTGGTTTGCGCAGCGAGCGCCTGGGCCAATTTCCCGTCACGCGCACCGTAAATCAGGCACCAACCGACGTTGATACCGCTGCGCAGCCTGATTTCCGCGGCGGCAGCCGTGTCCGCTTGGCCAAGCACGACCGGGCTCGCCGCCTCGGTGACTTTGCGGGGACTGCCCTGCACCGCCTGTTCGCCGAGACAATGAATGGCGCCAGAGTCGGTGCTCACGAATAACCGCCCGTCGGCCACGGCAAGGCCAAGCGCGTTGTCCGGCAAACCGTACATGGAGACTAGTTGGCCGCTGGCTGCGTCGACCGACAGCACGTAGCCGTTGCCACCGGCAAAAAGCGTTTTGCCGGCGAGCGCCAACGTGCCGAGCTCGCCGGACACTGCCAGCGGGCCAAGTTGCTCGCGGGAGACAAACCAAGTCACGCGCCCGGCGTTGAGGGTTGTCTTCTCCTTGGCGATGGCAGCCAGGCGGGCGGTGGCCTTGTTCAACTCTGCGGTGACCTTGGCCAAGTCGTCTGCCTTGTTGGCGTTGACGGCGGCCTTGTGACGCTCACGGATCGTGTTGATCGACTTCACCAAGTCACCCTCCTCCTTGGCCAGCTTGGGCACGTCTGCCGTGGCCTTGGCGTTACCGGCGCGGTCGATGGCGTAGATGCCTTTTTGCGTGGCAATGTAGGCGATGTCTTTTGTGAGTACCATGTCGATCGACGGGAAACTCGCAAACTGGTCGCCCCGACTCGCGCCGGATTTGCCATCGAAGGCCACCTTGCTGTCGGTGCCTTGATTATCGTTGCCCGCGAACAATGCGCCTTCATCCATCATCGCCCACGCGCCGCCGACCTTGCCGCCGGCGTTGAGGAATTTATTGAACTTACCAGTGCCCTTGTCGAACAACGCCGGCATCCCGCGGCCGGTCGGCACGAACAGGCTCAACTCGGACGCAACAATGTAGCCCTGCGGCGCCATCCCTCCATAATTAAGGCCCCACGCCTGGTCACCGGAGGTGTCGTTGAGCCAAATCTCCCTGCCGCTGCCAGCCTCCACCGCACCGATGTAAAGCCCCTCATACGGGAAAATGCCGGAAGCGAAATAGACGATGCCCTTCTCGATCAGCAACCCGGTGCGAACCGGCCACGCCGAGATAAGCCGGCTGTTGCCAATCACCCGCTCCCCACTTGGACTCGGCCGGTATTTCCAGACAAGCGCGCCGTCCGCCGCGTTGAGGCAGTAAACCAAGCCATCGTCCGAGCCGAAATACAGGTTGCCGCCATGCGCCACCGGCGCAAACCTCACCGCTCCACCGGCGGCAAAACGCCACCGCTCTTCCGCCGTCCGGGTGTCCAGCGCGTACACGTGATTGTCCACATTGTTGCCGAAAAACAGCGTCCGCCCGGAGACCACGACATTGTAGGCGCGATCCGAGTGCATGCGCGGCGTCTCCTCTCCTGGCATCGGCCAGGCGGTGCGCGGACGGTGTCGCGACTCGAACACCCACTGCGGATTCAGCTTGCCGGAAACGGCCTCCGCACTGACCGCCGAGCGGTTCCCGTCATGCCGGTACGAGGGCCAATCGGCTGCACTCGGCCCCTGAAC
>DQOE01000327.1 GCA_015658765.1 Verrucomicrobiota bacterium
GGATCCCTCCCTTGGGCGTCGTGTTTCCAACCACCGCCATAATGGCGGTCCTAACGTCCTTTATTACGCGGGAAACGCCGACTGGATGAAGGCTGGAAGGATGACTGTCGATATGTGGCGGGAAATATGGAACGATCCGAGCCGCCGCTCGAGCCGCCCATAGCCGCTGCCCCACGTTGATGCGAAGATTATTTATGGAATGCTTCCAGGTAAAGAAAGAAGAACAGCCTGGATCCCCCTTTTGCGGCAACTGATCGTCATATGTTTTGCGTGGGCGTTCATCGTCCAGGCAGCAGCCGTGTCGCCGCCAGATTTCAATCGGGACATCGCGCCGCTGATTGCCAAGCGCTGTCTCGAGTGCCACAACAAACGCGACGTTAAGGGTGACGTCAATCTCACCACGAAGGTTGGCTTCACAAAGGGGACAGAGAACGGTCGACTCGCGCTCGAACTCGTCACCAAGGGCGAGATGCCACCCAAGATCAAGGGACTCTCGCAAAAACTGCCCGACAACGAGATCGCACTGCTCAAGGCCTGGGTGGATTCCGGTGCCGCCTGGCCAAACGGACGTGTCCTTGATCTTTATGAGACCACCACAGATGTGCGGGCCGGACGTGACTGGTGGTCGCTGCAACTGGTCGAGCGCCCAGCCGTGCCACGCCTGGGCAAGCAGCCAATCGACGCGTTCATCCTGGCGAAGCTCAAGCGCGAATCAATGGAGCCTGCTCCCCGTGCCGACCGTCGAACACTTGCCCGACGCGCCTACTTCGACCTGAGCGGTTTGCCGCCGACCCCGGAACAACTCGAGCAATTCATCGGTGACTCGTCACCGGACGCCTGGCCGAAACTCATCGACAAACTGCTCGCCTCTCCTCGATATGGCGAGCGCTGGTCGCGTTACTGGCTCGACCTTGTTCGCTTTGCCGAGACGGACGGTTACGAGCGCGACAAACTCAAGCCGAACATTTGGCGCTACCGTGATTGGGTCATCAACGCGCTGAACGATGACATGCCGTACACGCGTTTTGTCGCTGAGCAACTAGCCGGTGACGAGGTGCCCAATCGCACTGAACAATCGGTCATCGCCACCGGCATGATCCGCACCGGGACCTGGAACGACGAACCCAACGACCCAGCCGACTACCTCTACACTCGACTCGAGGACATGGTGCACACAACGACCTCCGCTTTTCTCGGGTTGACCGTGAAGTGCGCGCGTTGCCACGATCACAAATTCGATCCAATCCTCCAGAGCGACTACTACCGGATCGCCAGCTTTTTCTGGGCCGGTCACATTGGCCAGGGCAACCAGGGCGGCCCGACTGGGAAGGATCTCGGCTTCGACGTTTACGGGTGGACGGACAAAAGCGCCGAACCGTTGCCTATCCGTCTGCTCATTAACGGCGAACGCCACAAGCCCGGCCCCAAGATCGCACCCGGTTTTCTCTCCGCTATGACGGAGCTGGACAAGACACTCACCGCGCCGCCAACCAACAGCAAAACCACGCACCGCCGGTTGCAGTTTGCCAAATGGATCACCGATGCCCGAAATCCGCTGACCGCGCGTGTGCTGGTGAACCGGCTATGGCAGCACCATTTCGGACGGGCACTTGTCCGCACACCCAACAACTTTGGATATAAGAGCGATCCTCCCACTCACCCCAAGTTGCTTGATTGGCTGGCAGCAGAGTTCATGGAACCCACGACTGGTGGTGGCGCGCCATGGACGCTCAAGCGGCTCCACAAACTGATTATGATGTCGGACACGTATCAGCAGCAGTCGGTTCACCCACAGGAAGTCGAGTATGCGCAGCGTGATTTCCTGAATCGCAACTTGTGGAAGTTCAACCGTCACCGGCTCAGTTCTGAGGCACTTCGCGATGCGATGCTGGCGGTCAGCGGACAACTGAATCTTAAAATGGGCGGCTCTAGTTTTTACCCCAAAATGTCGAGTGAAGCGCTTGAAGGATTATCGCGCAAAGCCGGTGACTGGAAAGACTCGCCCACCGATGAACGCTCTCGGCGCAGTATTTACATGATGACCAAGCGCTCACGCCTGCTGCCACTAATGACCGTGTTCGACTTCAGCGACACCACAGCCAGTTGCGGACAACGCGAGGTCACCACCGTTGCACCCCAGGCCCTCGCATTATTGAACAATCATTTCGCCCACAGCCAAAGCGAAGCCCTGGCCAATCGCTTGGCCAAGCAAACCAGCAGAACCGATGAGCAAATCAAGCTTGCGTGGCGGTTGGCGTTTGGGCGCAACCCCACCGACAAAGAACTTGGCCAAGCGGAAACGCACCTCCGCGTGCAACGCATTCACTTCGGGAAAAAAGAAAACGCCGATCACCTCGCCTTGGCCTCCCTCTGCCATGTTCTGCTAAACTCCAACGAATTTATCTATGTCGATTAAGAAAAAACCCAACCGATCGAGGCTGTTTCCCTGCGGCCAAACCCGGCGTGAGTTTGTCTGGGAGATGGGTGCCGGGTTTTCCGGCTTGGCTCTGACGAGCCTGCTGGGTGCGGACAGTTTTTTTGCGAGGCACGCTCATGCGCTTGGCCAAGCGGCAACAACTCCACTGGCGCCGCGCCGATCGAGTTACTTTGGCAAGGCCAAGAGCTGCATCTTCCTGATGATGAACGGCGGGCCAAGCCAGGTGGACACGTTCGACTACAAGCCGGAACTGCAAAAGTACGCCGGCAAATCGTTGCCAAAAGACAAAAAATACATCAACTCCGGCGGCCGACGTGTCGGCTATCTAACCCCCAACTGGCGGCCGTTTCGGCCAGGAGGCCAAAGCGGGCTCCTGGTTTCTGATTATTTTCCGAATGTCAGAAGACACGCGGACAAACTGGCGGTGGTCAAGTCCTGCCAGGCAGACAGCCACGCCCACGGCTCGGCGTTGGTTGCCATGAACACCGGCAGCACATTCATCGGCCGGCCTTCACTTGGCTCATGGTGCGTTTATGGCTTGGGCACGGAGAACCAAAGCCTGCCGGGCTACGTCGTTATGCTCGATAAACGCGGCGGCCCGATCTCTGGTCAGCCCAACTGGTCGTCCGGCTTCATGCCATCGACGTTTCAAGGCACGCTGTTTCGGCCAAGTGGGAATCCCATTCTCGATCTGCAAGGTCCAAGCCATCTGGATGCAGTCGCACAGCGCCGACAACTGGATCTGCTCGCACAACTCAACCAGAAGCATCTCGACGAACGCCCCGGCGGCCGAGAACTCGCCGCACGCATCGAGATGTACGAACTCGCCTACCGCATGCAGTCCGA
>DQOE01000159.1 GCA_015658765.1 Verrucomicrobiota bacterium
TTGGCCAAGCGGATGTCCGCTCCGTTGCTGGAGATTTATAGACAGCTTGAAAAATTTTCGTCATTTCTGCTGTTTATTTTGAGCCATGCCAACGGGGCGTCGGGTCGGGTTTTTCCACTTTTTTCAGCAGCGGTCGGGTTGTGGCGGAACCGCTGGATATTGGGTAATCGGGTGTATTTTATGCAAAATACGCCGTGGGAGTGCGCAGCCGGGCAAGCTGTTGGGCATTGGATCGGTGGGGCGAGCTCAGTAGGTGGCATCCCGGGTGCTAGAGGGTGTGGTGGTTCCCTACATGGGTGCTTGGTTCCTTTGGGGTTAATCGGAGATAAATCCGTTGAACTGAAGGGGCTCACCCTCCCGGTTTTGGATCTGATAAAATGAAAAAACGTAATACAACAAAACTAACACGGGCTGCCATTGCGATGGCAGCGGTTGCATCGGTCACTGCCCAGGCGGAGATCGAGTTGGCGGAAGGCTTCTCTCTGCAGGGTTTTCTGGATGTGTCGGCTTCAAGCTCCGACGTGGACGGCAAGGACACCAAGAGCACAGCCGAGATTGGCGAGTTCGAGGTGGACTTCCTGTATGGCGGTGACTCCATCAACGCACAGGTTGACCTGAACTACACCGACTCGAGCGGCGGAGTGGATCTCGAGCAGGCGTTCGTCGGCTTTTCGGTGTCCGACCAGTTCAGCCTCACGGCAGGCAAGTTCCTGAGCTCCATCGGCTACGAAACGTACGATGTGAACACCTTGAACCAATTCTCGCATGCAGCGAGCACGGCAGGAATTTATCCGGGCCATCACACCGGCCTGGCGGGCGTGTACAGCGGCGACACGTTTGGCGTGTACGGCTCCGTGGTGGATGGCACCTGGAGCGCGGACGGCGACACGGACGACCTCGGCTACGAGGTGCAGGTGTTCACCTCACCGGCGGAGGGATTGACCATCAAGCTGGGCTACGCCACTGAAAGCGGCGCCGCCTACGACAAGGCGATTATCAACCTGTGGGCCGGTTACTCGGTGGATTCACTCACCGTGGCGGCTGAATACAGCTCACTGGAGGATTACGGGGCAAGCGGTTCCGACGGCGACGCCTACATGCTGATGGCCAACTACGCCTTCACCGAAACGTTCAACACCACCCTGCGCTACGCCCATGTGGACGCCGACTGGGCGGAGATCGATGAGTTCACGATCAGCCCACGCTTTGTGATTTCCGACAGCGTGTCCGTCATCACCGAGTATCGCCACCGCGACTACGATGTTGGCGGCGCCGATGAGGATCTGCTGGCGGCACGAGTGCTGTACACGTTCTAAAAGTTAACCCTTAAAACAAAACAGTTTATGAAAAAGTATATAAAAACAATAGGTATATTGGCTCTGGCCGGCGTGTTCGGCTTGGTCAAGCCGAATGGCCAGGCGGCCGAAACGGTTAAGATTGGCATCCTGCATTCGCTCAGTGGAACGATGGCCATTTCCGAGACCTCCCTGCGGGACGTGGTGCTCATGGCCGCCGAGGAGATCAACAAAAAAGGCGGCGTGCTCGGCAAGCAGATCGAGCCGGTCGTGGTGGATCCCGCTTCGGACTGGCCGCTCTTTGCGGAGAAGGCCAAGGAGTTGATCAACCAGCACAAGGTTGCGGTGACCTTCGGCTGTTGGACCTCGGTGAGCCGCAAGTCGTGCCTGCCGGTGTTTGAGGAATACAACCAGTTGCTGTTTTACCCCGTCCAGTACGAGGGTGAGGAGCAGTCGCTGAACGTGTTCTACACGGCGGCGTCTCCAAATCAGCAGCTCATCCCGGCTGCGGAATACATGATGGGCGAGTTGGGCATGAAGAAGTTCTACCTGCTCGGCACCGACTATGTTTTCCCGCGCACGGCGAACAAGGTGCTCAAGGCGTTCCTGCTGACCAAGGGCGTGCCGGAGGCCAACATCATGGAGGAATACACGCCGTTCCATCATCAGGACTACCAGACGATTGTCGGGAAGATCAAGAAGTTCGCCGCCGCCGGTAACGCCTGCGTGCTCTCGACGATCAACGGCGACAGCAACGTGCCGTTCTACAAGGAGTTCGCCAATCAGGGTTTGTCATCGGACGACTGCCCGATCATGGCTTTCTCCGTTGCGGAGGATGAGTTGCGCGCGATGGACGTGCCGCCGCTGGTCGGTCACTTGGCTGCTTGGAATTATTTCCAGAGCGTGAAGTCATCGGGCAACCGGAAGTTTGTCCGCGCCTTCAGGAGCTACTGCAAAAAGAACAACCTGCCGGGCGGCTCGAAGCGTGTCACCGACGACCCGATCGAGGCGGCCTACTTCGGCGTGTACGTCTGGAAGGCAGCCGTGGAAAAGGCCGGCACGTTCGACGTGGACAAGGTTCGCCAGGCGGTTTACGGGCTGGAGTTCGACGCCCCGGGCGGCAAGAAGCGCATGCACGATTCCAACCAGCACACCCTCAAGCCGGTGTACGTTGGCGAGATCCTCAAGAACGGCCAGTTCAAGATCGTGTGGGAGAGTGACGGCCTGGTGTCGCCGGATTCCTACAGCCGCTACCTTCATACGGACGGGAACTACCTGAAA
>DQOE01000310.1 GCA_015658765.1 Verrucomicrobiota bacterium
AAGCTCGACAAGGTTGAGACGTTGAAAAAAATCAACGGCGGCGGCGAGCACGGCCCGCACGATGTCATCCTGACTCCGGACAAAAAAAACCTCTATGTCGTCGCCGGCAACCACACGCAACTGCCAGCCAAGCTCGACGCCAAGCGCAACCCGTCCGCGTTCGAGGAGGACCTGCTGCTGCCGCGCCAACCGGATGCCCGCGGTCACGCCCGCACCATCCGTGCACCGGGCGGCTGGGTCTGCAAAGTCTCGCCCGACGGCAAAAAATGGGAGCTCATCTCCAGTGGCTACCGCAATGCGTACGGCCTCGCGCTGAACGGCCACGGCGAACTGTTCACTTTCGACGCCGACATGGAGTGGGACTACGGCACGCCGTGGTACCGCCCCACCCGAGTCAACCACGTCGTCAGCGGCAGCGAATACGGCTGGCGCACCGGCACCGGCAAATGGCCGTCGCACTACCCCGACAGCCTGCCGCCGGCGATCGACATCGGGCCGGGCTGCCCCACGGGAGCTGAATTCGGCACCGGCGCCAATTTCCCGAGACGCTACCAAGATGCGCTCTACATTCTCGACTGGACGTTTGGCACCATTTACGCCGTTCACCTCACGCCGGACGGCGCCTCGTACACCGGCACACGCGAAACCTTCGTCGCCGGCAAGCCGTTTCCGGTGACCGACCTCGTGTTCCACAGCGACGGTGCGATGTACTTCGCCATCGGCGGACGCCGCACGCAGTCGGCGCTGTACCGGGTGACATGGGCCGGCGGGGACATCGCGGAGAAGGCTCCGGCACAGGCTGGGAAGGACGCCGCAGAACTGCGCAAACTCCGCAAACGCCTCGAGGCGTTTCACGGGAGGCGGGATCCGAAAGCCGTTGAAGCCGCGTTCGAGCACCTTGGCCACGAAGATCGATTCATTCGATATGCAGCCCGCATCGCCATCGAAAACCAGCCGGTCGGCGAATGGGAAACGAAAGTGCTCAACGCCAAAAACGCCGACACGATCATCACCGGCGTGGTCGCCCTGGCCCGAAGCAGCTCAGTCGACCTGAACGACATGCTGAAAAAACTGATGTCGCTCGACTTGGCCAAGCTCAGCGAACGCCAGAAACTCGACCTCACCCGCGCCTACGCGCTGGCCTTCATCCGCATGGGCGAGCCCGCCGACAAGAACTTGGCCAAGCGCTTGGTTGCGTCACTCGACAGCCAGTACCCGGCCAAGGGCGCCGACCTCAACCGCGAGCTTTCGCAGTTGCTCGTTTTTCTCAAGGCCCCGTCCGTCATCGGCAAAACCTTGGCGATGATGGACACCAAGGTGGAATCCACGATGGTCGTAGATCGGGAGGCGCTCGACCGCAACGACGGTTACGGCGGCACCATCAAAAAAGTCCTGGCCAACACGCCGGAAATCCAAAACCTGCACTACGCCATGACCCTGCGCAATCTGCGTTACGGCTGGAAAGAGGATCAGCGGAAAAAATATTTTGAGTGGTACAAGGACGCCGCAACCAAGAGCGGCGGTGTCAGCTACGGCGGCTTTTTAAAAAACTTCCAGAAGGACGCCCTGGCCAACGCGCCGGCCAGCGAGCGCGCCGCGCTTGAGAAACTCGTCGGCGACGCCTCGCTCGCTTACAAGCCGGCCAAGCCGCCGGCACCAAAAGGCCCCGGCCAACTTTGGGAACTCGAGAAAACCGCCGAGTTGATCGACGCCAACATGACCGGCCGCAACTTCGCCAACGGCAAACGCAGCTTCGCCGCCGCGCTCTGCGCCTCCTGCCACCGCTTCGACGGCCAGGGCGGAGCCACCGGACCGGACCTGACCTCCGTCGCCAGCCGCTTCAGCACACGTGACCTGCTCGACTCCATTCTTCAACCAAACAAAGTCGTCTCCGACCAGTACGAATCATCGCTCATCACCAAGCACAACGGCGATGTGGTGCTTGGCCGCGTGTTGTTCGAGGAGGACGGCCAGCTGCATGTTTCCGTCAATCCGCTTGATCCGGATCAAGTCACCGTGATCAAGCGGGCCGACGTGAAAGGCGTGTTGCCCTCCCCCATTTCGCCGATGCCTCCGGGACTGATTTTCACCCTCAACCGCAACGAACTTCTCGACCTGTTCGCCTACATGAAGTCCGGCGGCAACAGCCGCAACGACGCCATCTACTCAAAGTAAAGACCGCTTGGCCAAGCAGCGGCCGTTAGTCCTGCTTGTTTGACTCACCCGGATCGCCGGCCAGGCGGCGGGCGATGAACTGGCGGACCTTGGGGATTTGACACTTGGCCAAGAACTGAAGGGCCCTGGTTCGGTCTTCACCAACGGCCGGGTTGATCCCGTACCAGATCATCAGGGGCAAAACCGGGTCGGCCGCATGGCGCTTGTGCGAGACCAACGGCGCGGCCAAAGCCCAGCGCTTGGCCAAGGGGAGTAAACGCAGCGTCGAGGCCAGGTGCAGTTGAACCAGGCCGGCCATGTCCGACTCGGCCATCTCGACGAGGCGGCCAAGCGCCTTGGCTGACACCCGGCCGTCATCCGTCAACAGTTTGATCGCCCAGACGCGGACATGCTCACTTTCGTCGTTCGACTGTTCCAGCAGCCACTCCTCATCCAGGCCACCCGTGGTGTGCAGCGCCCACATGGCTCGGAGACGGTGCGGGATCGATTCGCTCCCGGAGTACAGTGCAAACAAATGTTCACGCGCTTGGCCAAGGTCATCCCCGGCGACGGCGCGCTCCTGCAACAAACGGCGCGCCATGCGCACGTGCCACTCGTTGCTGTGGGTTTGCAGCCTGGCCAGGTCGAGGCTGCCCAGTATGCCCAAATCCCTTTTCAGCGGCTTGGTTTCGCCATGAGTGATCTTGAAAATGCGACCGCTGGTGCGGTGGATGCCGTCGCTCTCGTGGCATTCACCGATATCCGACCAGTCGAGCACGAACACACCGCCGTCCGGCCCGTAGCCCAGTTCAATGCCGCGGAACCACAGGTCGCGGGTCAGCATCATGTCCTCGGCGTGGCTGCCCACGTAGCCGGCCCCCTGTCGGTGCAACGTGTCCCGGTTGAT
>DQOE01000076.1 GCA_015658765.1 Verrucomicrobiota bacterium
CCTTGTCATTGGCTTCGCGGGCCAACCGGTTGCCGTGGTGTCATCGGGCCAGATCCCTCAACCACTCTTAATGAGAACGCCGCCAAGGCAGCGAGGCGGAATGAAGCGCAAAACGGGCCAACTTGTCAACCGAAATTTGGATTTCCCCCCGTCTCGGCCTGGCATTGGCCAAATGAAATCCGTACCCACGCCCGCTCGTGGATGTAGTACACAAAAAACTTGGTCACAAACTCAATCGCCCCTATTTGCAGTGCCTTGGCCTGTTCGCCGGTGATGAAATAGACAATGAGAATGGTCGTAAACGTCGCCACCAAGCGCCACGTAACCCCTTTCACAGCACTGCGCAGCGGCGATTCGGTCAATAATTGAGCAATTTCGTTTTTCATTTTAATGACGGGATTTCGAGCCAAGCGCTTGGCCAAGCAACGTCGGACGGGCAATGTAAGCCGTTAATCTCTACTATGTCAATAGAGATTATGTTTTTCTTGCTGTTTTGCCATTTTTCCTTTTGGTTTCTTCTGTGTTTCGCCATCTCATTTTCTTGCTGACTTGCCTTGGTTTGTCCGGTTTGGCCATTTCCGCCGCTGAGCCGGAGGCCGCCAAGCGCGATCTTCCTCGCCTGAAACCGACCGAGCCGGTCGCCGCGCTTGGCACTTTTTCGCTCAAGCCCGGTTTTCGGCTGGAATTGACTGCTGCCGAGCCGTTGGTCGCCGATCCGGTGGCGATGGCGTTCGATGAGAACAGCCGGCTGTTTGTCATCGAGATGATCGGCTACTCGGAGCATCGCGATGACAAGCTTGGCCAAGTGCGCCTGCTCGAGGACACCGACGGCGACGGCCACTTTGACCGCTCGACGATTTATGCCCGCGACCTCGCCTGGCCAACGGCGATCGCCTGCTACGACGGTGGCGTGTTTGTCGGCGTGACGCCGGACATTCTTTATTTGAAGGACACCGACGGCGACCGAAAGGCCGACGAGCGGCGGGTTGTCTTTACCGGCATCGGCGACTCGGTCAACCGGCTCAACATGCAGTCGCTCATGAACAGCTTTCGCTGGGGACTCGACAATCGCATCCACGGCACGGCCAGCGGCACGCCGGGGAAGGTGCGCGTTGTCGGCAAGCCGGAGTTGGGAACGGTTTCGTTCGTGCGCTCTGACTTTTCCTTCGACCCGCGCACGCTTGAGTTTCGTTTGGAGAACGGCGGCGCGCAGCACGGGATGGACTTCGACTCTGCCGGGCGGAAGTTCGTCTGCAGCAACAGCCATCACATTCAGCAGGTGATGTACGAGCAGCGCTACGCCGGCGCGAATCCTAACTTCATGCCCCAGTCGCCGCTGGTGGACATCCCGGTGGACGGCGCCTCGGCACAGGTGTTTCGGCTCAGCCCGGACGAGGCGTGGCGGGTCATCCGCACGCGCTGGCGCGTTGCCAAGCAAGTGTCCGGGCCGGTGGAGGGCGGCGGGCGTCCGTCCGGTTATTTCACGGCGGCAACCGGCGTGACGATTTACGACGGGCACGCTTGGCCAAGCGGGTACAGTGGCGACGCTTTCATCGCCGACGCTGGGAGCAACTTGGTTCATCGAAAAAAACTTCGTTCCCACGGGATAAAATTTACCGCGCAGCGTCCCGACGATGAACGCGACCGGGAGTTCCTCGCCTCGACCGACAACTGGTTTCGGCCGGTGCAAATGGAGGTCGGCCCGGACGGCGCGCTTTACATTGCCGATATGTACCGCGAAGTGATCGAGCACCCGTGGTCGCTTCCGCACGGCATCAAGCAGCACATCGACCTCGACAGCGGCAACGACCGCGGCAGGATTTACCGGGTTGTGTCCGGAGTATTTGTTCAGCCGGAGCTGCCTCGGCTTGGCCAAGCGACTGTGGCCGAGTTGGTTGAGACGCTCGATCACCCGAACGGCTGGCATCGCAGCACGGCGGCGCGGCTGTTGTTCGAGCGGCAAAACCAAGCGGCCGTCGAGCCGCTGCGCCGCTTGGCCAAGCGGGGCAAAACCGGCCTTGGGAGAATGCACGCGCTTCATGCTCTGGCCGGATTGGACGCACTGAAACGCAGCGATTTGGTCGCGGGGACCACCGATTTTTCGCCGGTCGTGCGGACGCATGCCATCCGCTTGGCCGAGCAATTTCTGCCCAAGCGCCAAGTCGGTGTCGGCGGAAAGCCAACCGGCGCGACGCCGCTAACGCAGAGCCTCCTCCGCTTGGCGGACGACTACAACAAACACGTGCGGTATCAACTCGCCTGGACGCTCGGTGCGGTGGAGTTCCCCGGCAAGACGAAGGCCTTGGCCAAGCTGTTCCTCCAAGCGGGTGCCGATCACTGGCAACTGGTGGCGTTGCTCAACGCCGCAACCGAACAGCACGCGGAACTCATCGAAGAACTTAAAGGGGACACAACGTTTTCAAAATCATTTTTCAGCGACATCATCTTTCGGAATCTCGAGACGATGCGCGCCGGGCGCTTGGCCAAGTTTTCTGTTCGGCCAAAAAAGGCGTCGTATCTGCCGCAGGTTTTCAAGCCAAGCGGCAAAGTTGATCCGGACCGAGCCAAGGTCGTCGAGCAGTACCGGCCGGCCCTGGCCAAGCGAGGCAACGCGAAGCTCGGACGCGTGACGTTCGAGCAGCGGTGCGCCGCGTGTCATCAGCTCGGCGGCGTGGGTCAAAATATCGGGCCGGACTTGAAATCGGTCCGGGCGAACGGCGCGGAGAAACTGCTCGTCAGCATTATCGATCCAAACCGTGAAGTGGCACCCCAGTATGTGCTCCACAAAGTGTACTCGGCAAAAAACAGGGAGACCATCGTGGGAACGATTAAATACATGAGTGGATCGGCAATAATGATGGGGTTGCCCGATGGGAGCGAGCGCGGCTTTGCCCGTTCGGATGCCGATCTTGTCGAGTCCACCGGCCTGTCGCTGATGCCGGCGGGGCTGGAGGTGGGGCTGAGCGCCGGGCAGATGGCGGATTTACTGGCGTGGGTGCTGGAGGCCGAGTAGAGCTCAAAAGCAACAAGGCAGCGCCGGGATGGCGCTGCCCAGTTGTTGCACGAGAACGGGCTGACTCCGAAGTTGGAGGGCCGCGTTCCCTGGGTTTTCCCTCCTTGGAAATCAGGTTCAGGTGATCAATTGAAGAGCCGCCTGAGGCAGGAGGTTTGCCTGGGTGAGCATGGAGGTTCCGCTCTGGACGATAATGTTGAAGCGGGCATACTCGGTGGTTTCCTCTGCCACGTCGGTGTCAAGAATCCGGCTGTTGGTTTCAGCGAGATTTTCGTTGAGCAGACCGACCTGGCTGCGGGTGACATTCAGCCGCTGGATGTTTGCGCCGATACTCGCCCGCATCTCGGTGAGATTTTGGATGGCTGTCTGGATATTGCTCAACGCGGAGGAGGCGCTGGTGGTGGTGTAGATTGCGGAGGAGGCGGCGTTGAACGCGCGCGCCAGGCCGGTTGCCGCCGTGGTGGAGTTCATGTCCACTGCGTTCATGGTGAACGTGTTGGCATCGCTGTCGATGGTGACTTCGTTGCCGATGCTTTCAAACAAGGCCACGCTGTTGAAGCTTTTTGTCCCGATGTCGCTGACGTAGTTTTGCAACTGGGAAAACTCGACCGAGTAGTTCGAGCGATCCGTGTCTGTCTTGGTGATGTCTTGGGCGAGCACGGTCAATTCACCCATC
The DNA here is from genome assembly GCA_015658765.1 of Verrucomicrobiota bacterium. GTDB lineage: Bacteria > Verrucomicrobiota > Verrucomicrobiia > Limisphaerales > UBA1096 > UBA1096. The sequence goes on from DQOE01000076.1 coordinate 3,690, forward strand.
CGATCCAGGGCGTACGACACTTTTTGCATGTAGCCGTCCTGTGTCTCCGAGCAGGAAACCGCGTTGGCGAGATTGTTCATCGCCGCCGAGTTTCGGCTGATTTGGGCGGTGAACCGGCGGCTTACCGCCAGTCCGGCTGCGTCGTCCTGCGGATCGACGATTCGGGAACCGGTCGAGAGCCGTGCGAGTGATTTAGTTAGGTTTCGCTGGGAGGCATCCAGCCTGTGGGCGCCAGTCATGGCGGCCAGGTTCGTGTTTATTACCATGTCGACAAATCCGTTTGTCGTTTACAGCATCGGCATCCGTGCCGCTGATGAACCTTTATGATGGGTGATTCAAAAACCCTTGAGGAACCGTTCCTCGTGCAACGCCATCAATATCGGCGGCAAACGGTTTTCCTTTAGGGATAAATTATTCCTGACGCCGATCCGGCCGGGATCACCTTGTTTTCCGAGGGCGTTTGCCCTTTTTGAGGAGCGACCGGAGGGTGGCCAGGTTCGCGATGTCCTCGTGAAGATCGGGGGACTTGGGCGTCTCGAGGCAGCCGGGCGTGTCGGCGAAACGGGGGTCGTTGACGATGTGGCCGAACGCCTTTTTGCCGATCAACCCGTGGCCAATGTGGTCGTGCCGGTCGACCCGCGAATTGAGATCCGTCTTCGAGTCGTTCAGGTGAAACGCCAGCACCTGCTTCAGGCCGATCATCTGCCCGACCTCGGCGATCGCGGCGTCCCAGCCCTTGGGCGTGCGGATGTCGTAGCCGGCGGCGAAGAAGTGCGCGGTGTCCAGGCAGACACCGAGCCGCTCCGGCTGCTTGACGCGCCCGAAGATATCGGCGAGGTGGCGGATGCGGTGTCCAAGGCAGGTGCCCTGCCCGGCGGTGTTCTCGAGCGCGACCCGCACCGGCGATTTTTTCGTGGCGCGAAAGATGCCATCGAGCGCCTTGGCGATGCGCTTCACGCCCCGGTCGTCGCCTTGGCCAAGGTGCGCGCCGGGATGCAGCACGAGGAACGGCACGCCGAGCGTTGTGGCAATCTCGATCTCCCGCGTGAGCGACTCGATCGACTTGTCGCGGTTGTCGCCGTCCGGCCCGGCGAGGTTGATGAGATAGCCGGCGTGGCCGAACACCGTCCCCACGTCGCCCTTGGCCAACTCCGTCCTGAATCGTTCCGCGTCGGCCGGCTTGGGTGGCTTGCCGAACCACTGCATGTTGCTTTTGACGAAAATCTGTGTGCTTTGGCAGTCAACAGAGCGGGCGCGCTCGATGGCCTTCCAGGCACCGCCGGCGGCGGACATGTGGGAACCAAGTTTCATACTCACGCCGGCAAACTTGGCCAAGCGGCCGCTCAGCATGATCGCCACCCCCCAAGCCGTAAAGCGCCGAACGCCCGCGCCGAATGCGCTTGGCCAAGCGTCGGGGAGTTTCTACTCTCGGCTGGCCAAGCGAGTGCCCCTGTTCATGACCGCCCCGACCCACGACTCACCATCCGCCGACCCACCTGGCAATCCCGAGGTTTTCGATGATGTCGTGGTGGGCATTTTCCGCACCACGGAGGGTGGCCGGTATATTTATGCCAACCACAGGCTGGCGGAGCTTTACGGTTACGAGTCGCCGGCGCGGTTGATCGAGGCGATCGGCGACATTGAGGGGCAGCTGTACGTGGAGCCCGGGCAGCGGGATTTGTTCCTGACACTCATCCAGCAACAGGGGCGCATCGAGCAGTTCGAGTCGGAGATTTTCCGCAAGGATGGCTCGCGGATCTGGATTTCCGAGACGGCGCGAATTGTGAGGGACGAGTCCGGCGAGGCGCTTTTTTACGAGGGCACGGTGCAGGATATCGCCGAACAGAAGGGAGCCGAGCTGGAGCTGCGCCGGTCGGAGATTTTGTTTCACTCGCTGGTGGAGAATTTGCCGCAGAATATTTTCCGCAAAGACGCCGCCGGGAGGTTCACCTTTGCCAACACCCGTTTCTGCGAGGAACTGGGGAAGCCGCGCCGGGAGATCATCGGCAAAACTGACTTTGATTTTTTCCCGGCCGACCTCGCGGGCAAGTACCGAGAGGACGACTTGAGCATCATGGAGAGCGGCGAGTCTCTGGACGCGGTCGAGGAACACGTCACGCCCGAGGGGGAGAAATCGTGGGTGCACGTCGTCAAGACACCGATCCGCGACGAGGCTGGGAGGTACATCGGCGTGCAGGGGATCTTTTGGGATGTCACCCGGCAAAGGCACACCGAGATCGCGCTGGCTCATGAGCGGGATCTGTTGCGCACGCTGCTCGACAGCATCCCGGACCGGATTTATTTCAAGGATCGCGACAGCCGGTTCCTGATGATCAGCAGGGCCGTGGCCAGCGACTTCGGACTCGGCGATCCCGGGGAGGCGGTGGGGAAAACGGACGCCGATTTTTTCAGCGAGGAACACGCGCGGCTCGCGCTCGAGGACGAGCAGGCCATCCTCGAGACGGGACAGGCGATCATCGGCAAGACGGAAAAGGAAACGTGGAACGACGGCCGCGAAGGCTGGGTGCTCACCACCAAGATGCCGATGCGCAACGCCGACGGGGAGATCGTCGGGACGCTTGGGGTCTCCAAGGACATCACCGCGCTGAAGGAGGCAGAGGCCGAGCTGGCCGAGGCGCGTGACGCCGCGCTCGAGACGGCCAAGGTCAAGTCGGAGTTCCTCGCCAACACCAGCCACGAGATTCGCACCCCGATGAACGCCATCGTCGGCATGACCGGGCTGCTGCTGGACACGCCGCTGAACGAGCAGCAGCGCGAATTCCTCGCCACCATCCGGCAGAGCGCCGACGGCCTGCTGGGGGTCATCAATGACATTCTCGACTTCTCAAAAATCGAGGCGCGCAAGCTGGAGATCGAGGAGATTCCGTTCGACCTGCGCGAGACGGTCGAGAGCGCCGTGGATCTCCTGGCCGAGCGCGCCCAGAGCAAGGGCCTGCATCTGGCCTGCCTTGTTTACGAGGAGGTGTGGACGAGTGTCATCGGCGACCCCGGGCGGTTGCGCCAGATCCTGACCAACCTCGTCGGCAACGCCATCAAGTTCACCGAGCAGGGCGAAGTGCTGGTGCGGCTCAACACTGTCCGGGAGACGGGCAGGGACGTGGAGATTCGCTGCGAGATTGTTGACACCGGCATTGGCATTCCCAGTGAGGCGCAAAAAAAATTGTTCCAGCCGTTCACCCAGGGGGACGGATCGCTGACGCGCCGATATGGCGGCACGGGCCTTGGCCTGACGATCTCGAAGCAGTTGACAGAGATCATGGGCGGGCGGATCGGGTTCGAGAGCAAGCTGGGGCAGGGCTCGAGTTTCTGGTTCGAGCTGCCACTGCGGAAACAACTCGAGCCCGGTGCGGCGGAGACACAGCATCAACTGTTGGCCGGCCTGAATGTGCTGGTCGTCGATGACAACGAGACCACCCGCCAGATTCTGCGGCATCAACTGCGCTCGCGCCGGATCAAGACCACCGAGGCGGGTGAAGCCGCCGAGGCGCTGAAGTTGCTCCAGCAAACCGTCGCCACCGACTCTCCTTTTCAAGTCGTCATTCTGGACAGCGAAATGCCGGAGAAGGACTGCCTTGGCCTGGCCGGAGCCATCAAGGACGATCTGCTTTTCACTGACTTAAAACTGATCCTGCTGACCCCCATGGGGAAGGTGCTGGAGCCCGGCGCCTGGCGGGCAGCCGGCATCGACGCCTGCCTCGCGAAGCCGGTCAAGCAAACCCGGCTGCTTGAGTGCATCACCCGGTTGCTCACCGGCGAAAGCGCTGCACCCGCCCGGGACGCGGGGGGCGAGGCCAAGCCGCTCAGGATTCTGGTGGCGGAAGACAATCAAGTGAACCGGAAAGTCACGTTGCTGCAACTCGGCAACCTCGGCTACACGGCGGACGCAGTGGCCAACGGACTTGAGGCCGTCGAGGCGGTTCGCAAGATGCCCTACGATGTCGTGCTGATGGACTGCCACATGCCGGAGATGGACGGCTACGAAGCCACCCGCGCCATTCGCCAACTCCCCGGCCGGGCGCGGCTCATCCGCATTCTGGCGGTCACCGCCAACGCCAACCCGGAGGAAAAACGCAATTGCCTCGATGCCGGCATGGACGACTACCTGATCAAGCCGATCGACCTCAAGCAGCTTGGCAAAGCGCTGGGAAAGATCGCCAGTGAAGTCGGTGCCGCGCCGGGGGAGGGCGATCGCGGCGACGCAGACTCCATCGCCGAGGGGCTTCGCTCCTTTGGCGATGCCGCTGTGATCGCGGAACTGATCGATCTTTTTTTGCAGGACGCCCCGGCCCGGCTGGCGCAGGCCCGGGAAGCCTTGACCGCCGGCAACGCCGCCCGGATTGTCGAAGCCGCCCATTCACTCAAGGGCAGCGCCCGCAACCTCCGGGCCGAGCGGCTGGCCCAAGCGTGTGAGGCCCTGGAGAAAGCTGGGAAATCAGGAAAAACCGCCGCCGCCAGCAGCCCGCTTGGCCAAGCAGAGGCTGAGTTGCGAAAAGTCACCGCCCTGCTCAAGCAGCAAAAAAAGTCGCTTGGCCAAGCCAGCTAAACCGCCTGCCTTCGCTGGAGCATAAACCGGCCGCCCAACCCAAACACGGCGGCCCATCCGGCGACTTGGCCCCACGGCGACCCGAAGACAACCGTCGCATTAAACCACATCAGCGCCATGAAACTGTGCAGCGTTGCGTCCACCCACGCCGGCCGGCCCTCGTGGCTCCGCTTGGCCAAGTGCCGCCAGGCGGCGTCCGCCAGCCAAGCCAAGGCGAAGGCGTAATTCAGGTAAAGCCCGAAGCCAGTGTCGAAGCCGGTGGCTTCCCCAGTCTGCGCGGCCGTGGCTGCCAGCGCCTTGGCATGGCTCCAGCCGTGCTCGAAGTGGAAGGCGCAGAAGAAGTGGGCGAGGAACGCCACCAAGCCAAGTGACCACCAGCCGCTGGCGCTTGGCCCGGTGTGGTGCGGCCACCGCCGGCAACTTGCCAGCGCGAGGACGTATCCGGCAAAGGCCAGGAAAGCTGTCAACCGAATCGCCCATTCGCCTCCGCTCATGCCGTTGGGGAATAGTCGACCTGGGCACGTCCGGCGAGATTTTTTGTTTCAAACGGATTTAACCCCTTGACGAGCAAAAAAATTAGTTTCACTAATGGGCGTTCGCGAGGAGGTTTAGTCTGATTCAACTCAATAAACCATGATATCAGGCCCCGATTCCGGGTTAGCCATTTTACTATTTGAAGCTGTCCAACGGTCTCCTGTGTTATTGTCCAAGGTAAGTACCCCTTCCTACAAATTTGACTTTTTCCAAAACAAAAACTCATGAATAAAAACGTGTATCTCATCCCGCTCGCGGGATTACTGGCCCTGCTCTTCACCTATCTGCGCGCCCAATGGGTGGCTCGGCAGGATCCGGGCACCGACCGGATGAAACGCATCGCCGGTTACATCACCGATGGCGCGATGGCGTTTCTGCGCGCGGAATACTCGAAACTGGTGTGGTTCGTCGTGGGCGTGGCGTTGCTGCTGGCTTATCAAGGCGGCAGTGGTGGTGCGGCAAAAACCAGCGCCTGGATTGGGCTCTCCTTTGTCGTGGGCGCTTTGTGCTCCGCGCTGGCTGGTTTTATAGGAATGAAAGTGGCCACCAAGGCCAATGTCCGCACTGCTCACGCCGCCCGCACGAGTCTCGCTTCCGCGCTGACCGTCGCCTTCCGCGGCGGCTCGGTGATGGGCATGGGCGTGGTGGGCCTCGGTGTGCTGGGGCTTTCCAGTTTATTTTTCGTTTATCACGGCCAAGACTGGGAGATCACAAAAGTGATCACCGTGCTCACGGGCTTCTCCTTTGGCGCGTCGTCAATCGCGCTCTTCGCGCGCGTGGGCGGCGGCATTTACACGAAGGCCGCCGACGTGGGCGCGGATCTCGTGGGCAAGGTGGAAGCGGGCATCCCGGAGGATCATCCGCTCAACCCCGCCACCATCGCCGA
>DQOE01000110.1 GCA_015658765.1 Verrucomicrobiota bacterium
AACACGCGCGTCGCGGTGGCCACCCGGCTGCGAAGGCGCATGTTGTGAATCATCTCCGGTCGGCGCAGGTCGAGGTAACGGTACTTGAGGCGCAGCTCCTCGTTGACTTTGGCCGCGACCTCGGGGTCGTCAATGCTGAACGGCAGCACGTCGGCGTGGTTGAGCACCTCGAGTTGTTCGGCCACGACCTCGACGAGGCCTGTGTCGATCTTCTCGTTCTTCGTGCCGTCGGGGCGGACACGCACCTTGCCGGTGACGCTGATGACGCTCTCGCTGTGGAGCTTTGAGGCGGTCTCGAACAGCTCGGCCGGCAGGTCGCTGGGGTCAAACACCGCCTGCGTGCGGCCTTCGCGATCGCGGATGTCGATGAAAAGCACCCCGCCCAGGTCGCGGTTGGAATGCACCCAGCCGTTGAGGGTGACGGCTTGGCCGACGTGTTCGTCTCGTATTTCGTTGCAGTGATGCGTGCGCTTCATTGGCTAAAAAGTGATCAATCCCCCGAAAAAGGGCGGCGGATGTTGCCGGGAAAAGCCCCGGTTTTCAAAGCTTATTTGCGGCGGTCACAGGTTCAGCAGTTCGCGCTGCCATGGGAGAATCTGTTTGCGCTCCTCGCCGTCCTCGAGCGAGAGCCTCACGAGCGTGGAGCGGCTGGCGATGAGGGTGGGGTCGATGTTGAGTTCCTTGGCCTGCTTGTCGCGCAGCGCCTTGAGGGCCTCGTAAAACAGTTTTTCGCTCTGGCTGATCCGGCGGCGAACCGTGCGGGGGGTTTCGGGCCACTCTTCAGCCGGCAGATCCAGTGCTTGGCCAACCGCTCCGCGCAGCGACTTGAACCGGCGGGTGGAGAGCTTGGCCGGCCAGGCGGTCTTCTGGTTTTTGTCAATCACGGTTCCGGCCAGGCAAACGAGATCCTCGTGCCGGACAACGAAGTACGGCGGCTTGTTGGCGTCGATGGCCTCGATCTCCCGCCACTGCCATGCGGCGCGAAGGATGGCTTGTTCCCGGCGGTTGAGTTTGCTTGTGCCCTTGAGTCGCCAGGCCTGGTTGGGGTCAGCTTCCTTGGGTGCGGCGTGATCCTTTATGAGCTTGTCGCAAATTTGCCCGTGCCAATCGGTACGGCCCTTGACCTTGAGTTGGTCGCGCAGCTTGTCGGCCAAGGCCCGGAGGTGGCGGCTGTCGTTGAGCGCGTAAATGGCCATCTTGTCGGTCAACGGCCGGCGGGTCCAGTTGGCCTTTTGGGAGCCCTTGTCGAGAGTGATGCCCAGCAGTTTGGACAGCAGATCGTTCAGGCCGAAGGCGGTGAAACCAAGCAGGCGCGCGGCCCACATCGTGTCAAATATCTTTGACGGGACGAACTGCTGCGCGGCGTACATGAGGCGGAGGTCATTGTCCGAGCCGTGGATGAGTAGCTCCCGGCTGGCCAGGGCCTTGAACAGCGCCGTCATGTCGAGCTTTTGCAGGGGGTCGATCAGCACATCCGTGTCGGGGAGGCTGATCTGCAACAGGCACAATTTCTCCGGGTACGAGTGGAGGCTGTCCGCCTCGGTGTCGAGCGAGACCCAGCTGGACTTTCGTAGCTCGGGGAGAAACTCCTTTAATTGGACTTGAGTATCAATCAAGCGGCGGGATTGTGTCAGCGCTTTCACGGTTGCCAAGGCAAAACCGTTATCCGCCCGGCTTGACGAAACGATGGGAACCGTTTTTGCTCTTCCGCCGATATTGTTAAAATGAGCAATCTAGCAAACACTTTCACCGAAAACGCCGTCGCCAACGCTGACAAGACAGCTATTTTCTGGGGCGACGAGCAGGTTACATTTGGCCAGGCGCACCGCTTGGCCGGCGGCTTGGCCAAGCGGCTCAAGGAGGAATTCGGCCTGCAACCCGGTGATCGGGTGGGGCTTTGGCTGAAGAATTGCCCGGAGTTTGTCTTCTCCCTCTTCGGCATTCTGCTGGCCGAGGGCGTCGTGGTGTCGATCAATAATTTCCTCACGCCGGACGAGGTCGGCTACATCCTCGAAGACTCCGGGGCCAAGGTGCTCATCAGCGAGGCGTCGATGGCCGAGGGCACGGCGGCTCTCCAGTCGCAGCTCGACGGCCTGGCCGTGATCGAGGTGGAGGAGCTTGGCCAAGCGGACGACAGCCAAGCGCCCGAGTTGCCACCGGCCGGCCAAGCGGGCGAGGACTTGGCGCTGATCATTTACACCTCCGGCACCACCGGCAAGCCGAAGGGCGCGATGCTCAGCAACAACAACCTGCTGCGAAACGTCGGGGGAGTGATGGAGGAACTGGAACTGACGCCGGAGGATCGCATGGCGTGTTTGCTGCCGATGTTTCACAGTTTCAGCATGACCGTGTGCGTGCTGTTGCCAATGACACAGGGCCTGTCGGTCGTGGCGGTCAAGTCGCTGCATCCGCCCAAGAACATCATCGGCGAGTTGCTGCGCCACCAGGCGACCGTCCTGCCGGCGATCCCGCAGCTTTACCGCGCGCTGGCCAACGTGCAGATGCCGCCAGGCATGGCGTTGCGGGTTTGCGTGAGCGGCGCCGCGCCGTTGCCGCTGGAGGTGCTCAAGGCGTTCAACGAGAACGTCGGCATCCCGCTGCTCGAAGGGTACGGCCTCAGCGAGACCAGCCCGGTCGCCTGCTTCAACCCGTTGCACGGCGAGAAAAAAGCCGGCTCAGTCGGCCTGCCGATTCGCGGGGTGGCATTCCAGATATGGAACGACGCCGGCGAAGTGTTGCCGACCGGCGAGCAGGGTGAGATCTGCATCAAGGGCCACAACATCATGATCGGTTACTGGAACAACCCGGAGGCCACCGCGGCGGCGATCAAGGGCGACTGGTTTCTCTCCGGCGACATCGGCTACCTCGACGAGGACGGCTACCTCTACATCACCGACCGCAAGAAAGACATGCTGCTCGTCAACGGCATCAACGTCTATCCGCGGGAACTGGAGGAAGTGATCTACCAGTTTGAGGGCGTAAAGGAGGCGGCGGTGATCGGAATCAACGACCCCCGCAAGGGCGACCTCGTGGTGGCCTGCGTGGCTCCAAGCGAAGGGGCAACCATCGAGGACGCAGCGCTGCTGGGCTTCCTGAAGGACAAGCTGGCCGCTTACAAGATGCCCCGCAGGGTGATGCAGATGGAGGCGCTCCCCCGCAACGCCACCGGCAAAATCCTCAAGACCAAGCTCCGCGAAATCGCCGCCGAGAAATACGCCCGCTAAGCCGCCCAACGGGTACTCCCATGTTTGAACAAGCCTTCAAGAATATCGACGACGTCGATGAACTGGGCGAAGTCGCTTCAATACGGGAGTTGTTCATCAACTTCCAAAAGCACCTCTTCGAAGCCGCGTGAGCGAATTTCAGGCCGTCCCGGCGCTTGGTTGCTCCTGCGCTTGGCCAAGCGCGGTGGCCGTTGCCTGCTGCTGTTCGCGTTCGAGCGACTCGAACTTTCGTCCGACAATCTTCACGCAGTAAAACCAGATGGCAACGATGATGCAGGTGAATCCGCCGAGAAGCTGCAGGCCAAGCAGGTTGGTCTCCAGTTGGCCGGCCTCGTTTCGCGTGTTGAGGAACATTGGCACGAGGAAGGCGATTAGCAGCGCGGCGACTTTGCCGGTGCGCTGGATAAACACCTCGACGAATGCCCGGGCGACGTATTTCTCCTGTCGCGACAGTGGATTGTAGAGAGTCTCGCGTCCGGTTTGATTGACCGAGTAGGCGAACGTGCTGTCGGAGATTTTCAGGAGACTGGCGGCGAGCAGGATTGGTGCGATGATAAAAAAAAGCGAACTCAACGCGACGGCCAGGGGCAGGGCCAACAGAATCCAGTGAATGCGATATTTGGGAAAGCCGGCTGCGAAGACACTGAAGCAAAGTTGGACGACTAGCGCTGCGATGTTTCCAATCGCGTAGACGGTGCCGAAGTGGCTGCCAATGTCCTCTTTGGGCACAAACCGCTCGGTCATCGCCGTGAATTGGTAATCCAGCACCTCCGAAGTGATCTCATAAAAACCAACGATCCCAGCGATGGCTATCAGGTAACGGGACTTGAAGACCAGTGATGCTCCCTCGATTGCGGCGTTAAACTTTTTCTTCGGGACATCGTTGGGGCTTGGTTTCGGTTCGTGATGTGGGATCGACTTGGCCATCCACCCCGCGGCAAACGCCAACAGACAGATCACCACGCCGATACCGATGATCATGTGCAGCCATTGTTGGTTGTTCATCTCCTCAATCCATCCGCGGAAGTAGGTACTGCCAACGGCACCACCGGACACCGCCCCAAGCACGATAAAACCATAAAGCCGTTTGGCGTTCCTAAGGTCGACCGTGTCGTGAAGGAATGAAAAGAAAGCAGCCAGCATGAGGCTAATGTACAGGTCGCCGAACCAGTAGAAGAGCCAGACTGTTGACTCGCTGGGTTCATTGATTTGCAGCGAAAAGTAGAACGTCATGGCGATGATCAGGCCCATGCAGCAATAGGTCAATCGTTGGCGCTTGGCCAAGCGGGTGACAAGGGTGAGGAAAACAACCAGCATGAAGGCGATCAAAAGGTTCATGCCCTTGGCCAGAAGTTCAGCACTACTGCCGAGCATCTCCATCGAGCCCAGCTTGAAGGTCTGATCACCGTCGTATAGCCCGATGAAAAGGCTTTTCTTAAGCGGCTTGAGAATCCAAAAAATGGTCAGTACCAGATTGATGTACAGGAACATGACCACCGTGAAGGCGATCTTTTTGCCGTTTGAAAAATGGTCGTTTGGCATCGACTGAATCTCAGTTTATCGTGTCGATCCCAGTCAAAGATCCACTTGAAATTCGAGCGAGTGGCCGCCTTCCACGCTGAGTTTGAATCGCTTCTCCTCTGCGGACAAAAGCTCGAGGTTGATGTTGGAGCCTTCCTCGAGCGGCGCCATCTCGATTTGGTAATTGGTCACGCCGAGTGAGAGGATGCCGTTGATCATCCGCAGGGTGGGGCGCGCCCCGAAGGTGAGGCTTCGGCTCTCGCGGGCGATCAATGTGGGGATCGAGTCATCCACGCTCAGGTTCCAGTCGTAGGTTTCCTTCATGCCTTCGGCCTTGAGGCGGATGTGCAGCCTGGCCATGTCAACGTACTCGGGATCGTTGAACGGCCGGAACATGGCGATCTCGTCAAAGCGGTTGAGGAAACTGGGCCGGAACCGGTCGAGCAGCGCCAACTCGAACAGCTCACGCACGTTGGGCTTGTCGCGATTTTTGACAATGACATCGTAGCCGGCGTTGGTGGTCATGATGACGAAGCAGCCCCGCGCGTACATCGGCTTTTGGTTTCGGTCATAAAAAATCCCCTCGTCGAGCAGGAAGTAAAGCCGGTCGAGCACCTGCACGTTGGCCTTGTCAATTTCCTCGAACACATACACGGCGTGAGGGTTGATCGTGAGGTTGTCGGTCATGACGGAGAGGAAGCGGTCCATGCTGACGGAGCTGCGGTAGGTTGTCATGTCCATGGTGATCATTTTCAGGCCAAGGTTCTTGGACAGCAGCTTGGAGAGGTAGGTTTTGCCGGTGCCCGTCGGCCCGGCGAACATGATGCTGGCGACCGGCTTCTCGTCGGTCCGCCCGCCGCCGTAGCCGATGCGCGAGAGCCGGACGACGCCGTTGACCGCCTCGTCCTGCCCGATGAACCGCGACCGGATTTTGCCCCGCAACGCCTTCAGCACGGAGTAATCCTTTTGGATGATCCAGTCCGGCACCTGGGCGGCTTTCATCGAGGCGGCCTTGAGCGTGGCCTTGTCCATCACGAACCGGCCGTTCTTTGCCACCTCCTCCTCCATCATCGTGACGAGTTCCTTGAATACCGTGAGCGTCCGCTGTGGTTCCGGCTTGTTGGGCTGGTAGTAGCCGATAATGCCCTTGATGTAATCGACGTGCGCCCCGGTGAGTTTCAACTGCGGGATGTAGGCGCGGGCGTAGTTGAGCAGGATACCGTTGATGTCGTCGCTCCCGTACTCCGGCAGGAACACGGTGTCGCCGAAGGAGTTGATGACGTAATTGTTGTCGGAGCGCACGCGCGAGTAGTTGAAGTAGTCGATGAATGCGACGCTTCGCATCTTGCCGCCCTGGATGTTCGGCGCGAACAACGTCTCCACGCCGGTGGAGGAGCGGTTCGACGCGCCGAGCCCAATCATCGAGCTGAGGTTGGTGATGTAGAGAATGATATCTTCGCCAAGCGCCGGCTTGCTGATTTGTTTCTGCCAATATTCCTGCACTTGGCCAAGCAGCGTGTGGCCCTCGACGATCTTCGGCAGGTCGATCTCGAGATGGGCGAATTTGGCCAAGTCGGGATCACCACCCACTGCCAGGCTGGCGAGGTAATAGCGGTAGGCCGATGAGGCGTCGCCGACGATCAACACCGACTTGTTGCCGTGGTCGGCGGTGATGACTTCCTTGATGCGCTTGGTCAGGTCCGGGAGGATTGGCAGGCCGCCCATGACCTTGGCCGGTTCCTCCCATTCGGGGCTGATGTCGTACTTGCCCGAGGGGTCGTGGAGGACGAAGCAGGACTTGACCAACGTCTTGAGGTTGGAGACCGCCTGCACGGGGGTGGAAACCAAAGTCGCGATGGCAATAGCGACAGGGACACGCAGGCTGTTTATCAAAAAAAGCCGTTTCATCTTTGTTTGAAGGAATGCTCAGTTGGCTGCGGGGCAGCGCGCCAAGCAAGCTGGCACGATTTTGGCCGTTGTCAAAAGAAAATCAACCGCCCCTTGTTTGAAGCTGTGCTTGGCTCAGAAGGTGGCAGCCGCGAACGCCGGTTCCCCGGCATCCCGCGTGGCGTTGAGCGACTCGGCGAGCGCTTGGGTGTTTTCGCCGATCCGTTTGGCCAAGCTCGCCAATTCGCCGTCGATCCGCCGTTGCGCGGCCTCGAGCGCCTCCGATTGGTCGGTCAGTTGTCCTCAAGGAATTTGCGGTGGCCGCGTTCGCGGCTCAAATCGGCGTTGAGCGAGAGGTTGAACTGTCGTTCGTTGGCCAGTTCCTCCTGAATAATCCGATGGCTGTCCTCGAGAATATTGGCGCGATCGCGTGTCCGGTCCAACTCCGGCTCCATCGTCTCGAGCTTGGCCTCGGCGCTCTCGGAGCGGTACAGGAGATT
>DQOE01000429.1 GCA_015658765.1 Verrucomicrobiota bacterium
GAACAGTTAACTCTGATACAGGCGCACTGGCAACAGTGACCAATACACCCAAATCCAGTCTCGGTCTTTTATCACACCTCAGCGCGATGATGTTCATCCTCTTTTTTGTCTGGGGGGCGTGGTTTGCCGGTCTGGGGCGCTTCATGCTTGAAGCCGGTATGGCTGATTCCATCGGCAACGCCTACGCCTGCACCCCCATCGCCGCCATCATCACGCCGTTCTTCATCGGTGTCTTTGCCGACCGATTCATAAACGCCGAAAAACTCCAGGGCCTTCTGCTGCTGCTCTCGGGTGTCTTTATCGCCATCGCCCCCAGTTATGCCAACCACGACGACGCCACTATCTTCGTCAATCTGCTCCTCGCTCACGCGCTCTGTTTCATGCCGACTCTGAGCCTCTCCAACACCATCTGCCTGAAACACCTCGCTGACTCCGAAACTGAGTACCCCAGGGTTCGAATCTTCGCGACACTCGGCTGGATCGTCGCAGGTTTATCTGTCAGTTACATTTTCAATTTCGACACGTCCGCCAATCAGTGCTACGTGGCTGCGGGTGCCGCATTTGCTGTCGGCATCTACTCATTTTTTCTGCCCAAGACACCCCCTCCGGCAAAAGGTGAAAAGGTGAACTTTGGCGAACTAATCGGCGCCAGCACGCTGCCCTATTTTAAGAATTTCGCCTTCGCCGTATTCATGTTCGCATCCCTGCTTGCTTGCATCGCCTTCATGCCGTACTGGGCCAATCTTGCGGGTTATCTCGGAAAAGCCGGAATGGAAAAAACCACAGCCTTCCTCACATGGGGGCAAGTCGCCGAACTCCCTGTCCTGTTTTTTGTGCTCCCCTTCTTCCTTAAAAAAGTCGGCATCAAATGGACTATCGCCATCGGCGTCGGTTGCTGGATCCTCCGCTATTATCTTTTCTCAGCCACCGCCGGCCAACTTGCCGGTGGAGCTGTACTCAATGATGTTTTCGCGCTGCTGCTCATTGCGGTCCTGTTGCACGGCTTTTCCTACGATTTTGTTTTTGTCTCCGGTTACCTCTATGTGGACAAGCACGTTGATAAAAAAATACGAGCCCAAGCTCAGGGCCTCTTGACTGTCTTCACTCAAGGCATCGCCTTCTACATTAGCTCCAGGCTTTTCGCCGGGTACTACTTTAATGAAATCGTGGGAGAAAGCGGTGGGTTTACCGAATGGAAACAATTCTGGTTGCTGCCTGTGGGTTACCTCTTCGTGATTTTCGTACTGTTCATCGTACTGTTCCGCGATAAAAAACCAGACGAAGCCATGCCGTAAGGGGACAAAGCCCGAGGCCGCATGATGAACATCAAGACAATCCTCGTGACCGGCGCAAGCGGCAAACTCGGGCGCTCACTAATCCCTGCCCTCCTCGGGGCCGGTTACTCGGTACGCGCCACACAATTCAAGACGCCCGTTAGAATTCCCGGCGTCAAGACCACAAAAGGCTCGATGAGCGACCCGGCATTCATCCGTCGCGCGCTCCGAGGGGTCGATGCTGTCTGCCACCTCGCCACTTGCAAAGAGGACGCCAACAACTTCATGGATGTCAGCGTCAAGGGAACCTTCACGCTGCTTGATGAGGCACGCAGACACAAACGCATCAAGCAACTCATCCTCGCTTCAGGCGATGCCGCGCTGGGCATCTTTTTTCATTCCCAACCCCAACCCCTCGACGAGAACGCCCCTCTTGCCGCCTACCCCGGTTACTACGCTTTCTCCAAGGTCATGGAAGAAACGATGTTTGCCCAATACCACATCCAGTACGGCCTGCCGACCACCACCCTGCGCATGTCCTGGGTACAGGACGAAGACGATCTCTTGGCTTATATGTCACTCCGCCCGCCCCATTTTGGCGGCCCTCGTTGGCGTGGCCTGGCGACGACCCGGGTGCAAAAAAACTTCTTCGCACGCAGGCAAAACGCCGTCGGATGCCTGCTTCACCCGGGCGGCAAGCCCTTCGTGCGCCACATTGTCTCCGTTGCCGACGTCGCCGATGCCTTCCTGCTGGCGCTCGGAAACCGCAACGCAGTAGGTCAAACGTTCAATATCGCCGGGCCTGCACCATTCTCATACGATGTCCTGTCAAAACACATCGCGAGCCAACTCGACCTGCCCGTCGTAAATTTCATATGCCGCAACTCACACGATTTCGAGATCGACATCACCAAAGCGCGAACCGTGCTCGGATATCAACCTCAACTTGACGCCCTCCAGATCGCTGACCGAGCCGTCGCTTGGCGCAACGGAGGCGGAAAACGAACCAAAACCACATACGGCGGCTAACAGGAAAATCATGGGAGACACGAAAATGAACACGATCAACTGCTCTGTCATCGGGCTTGGCTGGTTTGGCGAAAAACACTGCGAGGTCCTGCACAACTTGCCCCAAGCCCAACTTCATGCGGTCTGCACACGCCGTCCGGATCGGTTGAAGGAAATCGCAAACCGATTCGCCACTCCTGCCTCATACACCGACTACCACGACATGCTCGCCAATCCCGAGATCGAGGTTGTCAGCGTTGTCACCATGTGGGACCAGCACGTCGAACCCACCATCGCGGCGCTCGAGGCAGGCAAACATGTCTTCCTCGAAAAACCCATGGCTTCATCCGTCGCCGACTGCGACCGCATCATTAAAGCCGCCGCCAACGCCCCAGGTAAATTCATGGTCGGTCACATCTGCCGTTTCAATCCACGCTACGCCGCCGCCAAGGCGGAGATCGACGCCGGCAACATCGGCGAAATCGTCTCCATCTACGCACGGCGCAACCTGCCCGCGTGGGTGACCGAAGACGTGCTCGAAAAGATCGGCCCCATCAGCGGCGACGCCGTCCACGACACCGATCTCATGCTCTGGTACACCAGCGCCAACATCAAAACGGCCTACGGCCAAACCCACCGAGTACGCGATAAGAAATTTCCCGACATCGGCTGGATCATGTACCGCTTCGACAACGGCGCCATTGGCGTCTGCGAAGTCGTCTGGGCCCTGCCCGGCAAAAGCCCCTTCCAGATCGACGAACGCATGCAGATCGTCGGCACGACCGGATCCATCCAAATCCACGACACCGCCCCCAACCTACTGGTTGTTGACCAGGAATCGGCAAGACACCCGGACACCACTTACTGGCCCGAACTGCACGGCCAGCGTGTCGGCGCCCTGCGATCCGAGTGGGAATATTTCCTCAAGTGCATCGCCGCCGACACCGAACCATCCGTCGTGTCGCCCACCGACTCACGCGCCGCCGTCGCCGCATGCCTCGCCGCCGAGCAATCAGCCGAGACCGGCCAAGTGATCGAACTCTAAACCCGAACCGCAACATGCAGTACCACCACACCGGCGTCGTCACCGACCAAAAGCAACCCAACGAATTCTACGTCGAGGCCACCAAGGTCTGGGTGACGGATCCGGACGACCACCCCTACCGGATTGAGTTCCTGCGCTTCGAGTCCGACACCCCCGTCAAGCCACCGGTCAGAGACCGCTGCCACACCGCCTACGAAGTGGACAACCTCGATGACGCCATCGCAGGCAAGAACGTTGTACTCGGACCGTTCGCTGCCCTCAACGGCTTGCGCGTCGTGTTCATCGAGGAAGACGGCGCTGTCATCGAGTACATGCACTTCAGCGAGGGAAGGACGAGAATCAATTGACAACCAGCATCAGCGGAAAAACAATCGTAATCACCGGCGGAACATCCGGCATTGGTGAAGCCTGCACGCGACACTTCGCAAAGTCTGGCGCCAAGGTCATCACTTCGTCGATCCAACAGCACGAAGGCCAAACGCTCCAGCAGGAACTGCTTGACGCCGGCCATGATGTAACATTCGTCGACTGTGACGTGACCGACGACACCGCTGTCGCCGCGCTCGTACAAACCGCGCTCCAAAAGCACAGCCGCATTGACGCCGCACTCGCCAACGCCGGCGTCTGGCGCCAGGGCAAAGCCACCGACGCCACACGCGACGACCTCGACCTACTCATGAGCGTCAACGTCATGGGCCCCGTCTACCTCGCCAAACACCTCGCCCCCGTCTACAAAAAACAAGGTGGCGGCGTGCTTGGCATCACCACCTCCGTCGCCGCACACATCGGCTTTCCCTCACACGTACTTTACTGCGCCTCTAAAGCCGCCGCAGAATCGCTTGTACGCTGCCTGGCCACGGATCACGCCGGCGTGATGCGCGTCGTCGGCCTCTGCCCCGGCACGATCGACACTCCCATGCTAGCCGCGACCTGCGCCGGGTGGGACAAAACCAAAGAAGAAATTTACGCCGACGTTCGCCAACGCATCCCCGTACGCCGCTTGGGTGAACCCATCGACATTGCGCACGCCGCCGCCTTCCTGCTCTCCGACGACGCCGGCTACATCAACGGCACCAGCATCGTACTTGACGGTGGAACCATGGCGCTCCCCCCCTGGTAAACCGCACGACAACACGAGGGGTTTCATACCGTGTGCATTGGCGGTTTACATTTTTTTAACGGATGTTTTTTGGTGATGTGAGGCAGACTATTCAATTGCTGGATTAATAGCTGCCACCCGGCTTGATTCCGCAATCACCGCACCAAAGTGTTTCATTTCAATTCTGCACCCGTCTTGCCGCCGTGTTTGCGGAGGAGGTTGGCTGTTTCGGTGTTATCTTCATCAACGGCCCAATCTAGCGGTGTGCTGCCAAAATCATTCTTCGCATTCACATCCGCACCTGCGGCAATGAGTAGTTCAGCGATTTCCTTGTTTTCCGCACCATGCAAAGGAGTCCCACCAACATCATTATTCGCATTCACATCTGCACCTTTGGCGATCAGTAGTTCAGCGATTTCCTTGCGATCTCCAAGAGCCGCACGATGCAAAGGAGTCGATCCAGTCCTATTACCCTTCACATTTACATCTGCACCTTTGGTGATTAGAAGTTCGCCGATTTCCTTATGACCAAGCACAGTCGCATTATGCAAAGGAGTCTTTCCCTTCTCATCCTTTGAAGCCAAATCGCAGTCACCTCTTGGAGCTTGGGATTGAATCAGATTATCACGCGCTAAAACTTATGGTCAGGCCTTCATTTCGGTGATCTGCTTGGTCGCGATGCCGATTGGGCGGTCGAGAGGTACGCCGGCGCAGGAGAGTAGAGTGGTGAGCAGGTCGCCCTGGTTGCCCTTGGTGTTGGGCAGGAAGCGGCCGGTCTTGATTGCGTCACCGCCTTTGCCGGCAAGAATGAATGGGAGGTTTTCTCGCTGGTGCTTGTTGCCGTCTTCCAAGCCCGAGCCCCACATCATGATGCAGTTGTCGAGCAGGGTGCCTTCGCCCTCCTTCAGGGCGTGCATCTTCTTCACCATGTAGGCGAACTGCGCGACGTTGAATTCGTTGATTGCCGCCACCTTACGAATCTTTTCCTGATCCTTGCCGTAGTGCGTCTGCGAGTGGTGCTGGTTGGTGAAGCCCAGTTCGGGGTAGGACGCGCCGTTGGGCCGAGAGCCGATGTAGGTGCTGACGCGCGTGGTGTCGGTCTGGAAAGCCAGAACAGTTAGGTCGCACATGACCTGCATGTACTCACTGCGCTTGTCGCCTACGGGAATCTTGACCTCGATTGGCGGCGAGTCGGTGGCGTGCCGTTTGGACGACCGAACGCCCGCCTTCTC
>DQOE01000306.1 GCA_015658765.1 Verrucomicrobiota bacterium
GCTCCCGCAAAAGAGGAAGCTCCCGCAAAAGGGGAGGCTCCCGCAAAGGAGGAAGCTCCCGCAAAAGAGGAGGTTCCCGCAAAAGAGAAAGCCCCCGCAAAAGAGGAAGCTCCCGCAAAAGGGGAGGCTCCCGCAAAGGAGGAGGCTCCCGCCAAGACTGAGCCCCCGACCGAGAGCGAGGAGGCTCCCGCTGAAACCGCAGAGGAAGCTCCCGCCGAAGCGGAAGCCAAGGGCGACGAAGCCAAGCCGGGCGAGTAAGCCGCCGCTTCAAATTGTTTTGCAACCGGGCAGGTTTTCCTGCCCGGTTTTTTGTCGGCCAAGCGCTTGGCCAAGCGGGCGGCTCTCGACTTTCAATGGCCAAGAGGCCATAACACGCGCCGTTTTATGGGCATCATCGAGGAACTGGAATGGCGCGGACTGATCTCCGATTGCACGGATCGGGAGGGGCTTGCACAGCGCCTGGCCAAAGGGGCCGTGACGCTGTACTGCGGGTTCGACCCCACGGCCGACAGTCTGCACGTCGGCAGTCTTGTGCCGTTGCTGGCGCTGCGCCGCTTCCAGCAGTTCGGCCACAAGCCGATCGTCATCGCCGGCGGCGCGACCGGCTCGATCGGTGACCCCAGCGGCAAGAGCGCCGAGCGCCAGTTGCTCACCCATGAGCAGCTCAATGCCAACATTGAAGGGGTCAAGAAACAGTTGGCCAGTTTTCTGGATTTTGACAGCGAGGCCAACGCGGCGTTGCTCGTTGATAACGCCGACTGGACCGCGCCGCTCTCGTTCCTCGACGTGCTGCGCGACGTCGGCAAGCATTTCAAGGTCAACGCCATGGTGGCCAAGGAGAGCGTGCGCGCGCGGATGGAGAATCGCGACGTCGGCATCAGCTTCACCGAGTTCAGCTACATGATCCTGCAGGCGCTCGACTTCGATCACCTATACAAGCAGAACGAGTGCGAACTGCAGATCGGCGGCAGCGACCAGTGGGGGAACATCACCGCCGGCATCGACCTCATCCACCGCCGGCAGAACCGTCAGGCCTACGGCTTGACCATGCCACTGATTACCAATTCGGACGGCACCAAGTTTGGCAAGACGGAGGCCGGCGCCGTGTGGCTGGATGTGGCCCGCACGAGCATCTACCAGTTTTACCAATACTGGGTGCGCGTCGATGATCGTGACGTGGTTCGGTACCTGAATTTTTTCACCTTCCTCCATCGCGACGAGATCGAGGCCTTGGCCAGGCAGCACGCGGAGCAGCCGCATGCTCGCGTCGCGCACAAGGCCTTGGCCAGGGAGGCCACCGTGCTTGTCCACGGCGAAGAGGCCGCCAGCGAGGCCATCCGCGCCAGCGAGATTCTGTTCGGCGGTGCGCTGGACGGGATCACCGAGGCGACGTTCCGGGAGATTGCCGGTGAGGTGCCGACGCACGAGGTGGCGTTGGATCGTTTCGGCGGCGAGGGGCTTTGGCTGCCGGAGCTGCTGCACGAGGCCGGTTTGGCCCAGTCGCGTGGCCAGTCGCGCAAGGATATCAAGGGCGGCGGTGTGTACGTGAACAGCAGTCGAATCGACGACGACCAGCACAAGCTGAAGACCGGCGACTTGTTGTTTGGCAAATACCTTCTGTTGCGCCGGGGCAAGCGCAATTACGCCGTTGTTTTGGCTGGGTAGTTTCGATAAAGTCCGCGCCGAGATGGAGCAACTCACGGAGGTCACGGATGACGCTCAGGCACCGCAGGACGCGGAGTTGGACTGGTACGTGGCCCACGTGCGGCCGCGCTGCGAAAAAAAGCTCGTTGAGCACGGCAAAATCTACAACTTCTCCACCACCCTCCCGACTTACAGCAGCACCAAGAAATATCGCGGCAAGGTGGTTACGTTCCAAAAGCCGCTTTTCCCCGGCTACGTTTTTCTTCAGCTAAACCTAAAAACAAGAGAAGTGGCGATCCAGAGCAACTACGTCGCCAATATGCTCGAAGTCCATGACCAGGAGGAGTTCAAGGAGCAGCTGAGCGACATCCTATTTGCGCTCGAGCAAAATGTGGATATCCGAGTCGAGCCAATGATCGGGAAGGGAAACCGCGTAATGATCAAGTCCGGCTCGCTGCAGGGTCAGGAGGGCTGGGTGGAGGATCGGTTCGGGATGACCACCGTGCTGCTGCGACTTGATTTCATTGGCCAAGCCGCCGCGATCAAGGTCGATGCTTCCATTCTGGAGCTGATTTAACCGCAATTCCAGACTCGCCTTCGGGCGGTGTTGTTGGCAGAGTTCGCGTCTCCAATGTCCGCTGCAAAAAAAGCTCCCAAGCGATCCGGGATTCTGGCTGGTGGAAACTGGATCATCGATCAGGTGAAGATGATCGATGTTTACCCCCAGCGAGAGCAATTGGCCAACATCACCGGGGCCACGGTCACCGGCACCGGCGGTTCGCCGTACAACCTGCTCATCAACCTGGCCAAGCTCGGCGCTGACATCCCGCTCGCCGCCGCCGGCCTGGTCGGCAAAGACGCTTTCGGCGACCTGATCCTTGCGGACTGCGCCAGCCACAAGATCGACACCAAGCTCCTCAAGGCCACCGCCGATGCCCCGACCTCCTACACCGATGTCATGACCGAGACCAAGGGCGGCAACCGGACGTTTTTTCACAACCGCGGCGCCAACGCGCTCTGGGGCGGCACCGATATCGACTTCAAAAAAACCAAGGCCCGTTTTTTTCACTTGGGCTACCTGCTCCTGCTCGACGAGATGGATAGCGCCGACAAAAATCACGGCACCAAGGCGGCCAAGCTTCTCGCGGCCGCGCAGGCGGCCGGGCTGCGGACGAGCATCGACGCCGTGAGCGAGGACAGCGACCGCTTCGCCAAGATTGTCACGCCCGCGCTGCAGTACACCGACTACTGCATCCTGAACGAAATCGAGGCCGGCAAGACGACCGGTTTTAAGATTCGGCAGGACGACGGCAAACTGGACACCGTGGCGCTGCGGCATGCCTCCGGCGCGTTGTTGCAGATGGGCGTCGGCGAACTGGTGGTGATCCACTTTCCCGAGGGCGGATTCGTGCGCACGCGAAAGGGGGAGGACGTGCTGCAATCCTCACTGCGAATCCCGGCAAGGGACATCGTCGGCGCGGCCGGGGCGGGGGATGCCTTCTGCACCGGCATGCTGCTTGGCCTGCACGAGGAATGGGATCTGGCCAAGTGCCTCGAGACGGCGGTCTGCGCCGCCGCCGCCTGTTTCTCCGAGCCGTCCTGCACCGGTGGCATGAAATCGCTCCGCAGCGTGCAGGCCCTGGCCAAAAAATATAAATTCCGGCCAAGGCTCGAGCCTGAGTTTTGAAAAAAATGCCCCGCTTGGCCAAGCGGGGCGCTCACAAAATAATATCGTTTAGCAGCGGACTATTTATTCACGCGCTCCATGTATTTTCCTTCACGTGTGTCTATTTTAAGCCGCTCGCCGTTCTTGATGAAGAGTGGTGCCTGAATTTTCTTTCCGGTCTCGAGGGTGACGGTTTTCATCACGTTCGTTGTGGAGTCGCCTTTCACCCCTTCCGGGGCATCGGTCACGGTGAGCACCACGCTCGACGGCAGTTCCAGCACGGCCGGGTTGCCCTCGATGAACGTGATCTCGACCACGCAGTTCTCGACCATGTAATCCACCGCATCGCCGACCAGCTCCGGCGTTATTGTCTCAGGTTCGTACGTTTCCGGATCGGTGAAAACGAAGTCGTCGCCGGCGCGATAGCTGTACTCCATCTTGCGGCGGTTGAGCGGAATCACGTCGACTTTCTCTGTGGAACTGAATCGAGTGTCGAACGATTTGCCCGTGCGAATGCTGCGCAGCGTGGCCTGCACAAACGCACGCGTCTTTGGGGGAGTGCGGTGCTGGCACTCCAGCACGACGGCTACCTCGCCCTTATGCTTGACGGCCATTCCTCTGCGAAGATCATTTCCTAAAGGCATGATTGGGGTTCCGTTTTTGCGATAAACGGGGCGCGAACGTAACGAACCCCGGCTTGATTTCAAGCCCTGAGTTTCAAGCCGCAACCGGTTACTTGCGCGGGTCGTTCTTGAAACGGAACGGGGCCTTGCCGGTGAGTGCGGTGCTGGTGATGGAGGGGCACCAGAATTTCTCGACGTGTTGCACGACCAGGTCGGTACCGGCGAAGTGGCTGACGAACGGTCGCTTTTTCGGGTTGTACATCGTGTCGGTCATGTCGCGCATGAGGACGACGTTTTTGCCGACGGTGACCATTTGGCGGATACCGACCGGGCGGCCGAGCACGCACATGTTGAGGTGCACGCCCATGAGGATGACGTTGTCGATGCCGTGCTGCGCGAGCAGGTTGTACGCCTCCTGCCCGTTGTCGGTGATGGCGTCACGCTCGGCGTCGATCTCGATGAGGTCGATCTGCCGCGTCCACGCCTCGCGGATCGGGTACTCCTCTTCGCAGTCGCAACCCATGTCGGTGTCGTCGATCGGCAGATCCGGCTCGCGGGACTTGTTTGGCCAGCACCAGTTGGTGCCCCAGCGGATGTCCTTCGAGAGCGACACCGGCGGCTTGGCGGTCGGGGCGTCCTTGGCCCGTTTGCGCGCCGGTGCGTCCCTGTAAAAATCAACCGTTGAGCTGGGCGCGTGGATGATGAGCAGGCCCTTCTCGCGGGCCAAGCGGAGCAGTTCGTTCATCGGCTTGGCCATTTCAGCGACGCGCTTGGCGGCGTTCGGGCACCAGTGATCGTCCCACATGTCCACGATCACCACGGCCGTCTTGGAGGCCTCCCAAGTGACCTCAGTCTCGACCGGTTTGTATTTGCCGCCGCCGGTCGCCGAGAGCGACTGCGAGCGGGCCTTGAAAGTGAGTGGGGCGGAGTGAGCCATGTCAGCGACAAAAAAAGTGGCCAATGCGGCCAGGGCCAGGCGAATGGTTTCCATGCGAGGAGCTTGGCCAAGCGTCGACTGTTTGTAAAGACGCCGACTACGGCTTGGCTTGCTTGAGGCTGTGCAGGTAGGTGATCATGTCCACCAATTCCTGCGGCGTCATCGTCGCCTGCAGGCCCGGCGGCATGATGCTGATCGGCAACTGCGTGCGCTTGGCGATGTCCGCCGTTTTGTAGGCGATGGAAATTCCGCCGGGCAACTTGAGCGTCAACTCGTCGTCGGTCTGGCTGGTGATGATGCCCAGCGCCTCGGCGCCGTTTTTCGTTTTCAACAGCCACGCCTCGTAGCCGAACGGGATGCCGGCGCTGGGGTCGAGGATGGAGAGCAGCAACGCCTCGCGGCCGAGCTTGGTGCCGATGCCGGAAAGTTTTGGGCCGAAGTCGATGCCCCTGCCGTTGACCTGGTGGCAGGTGGCGCAGGTGCTTTGCGGACGAAAAAAAATCTTTTCGCCGTTGGCGATGTCGCCCTTCATCGCGACGAGCTTGGCCAAGGGGGGCAGCGCCTGGCCAAGCCCCTGCGGCGGCGGGAAGAGCTTGGCAGCCTGTTCGCGCAGGTTTTTCCAGCGGACGCCGCGCAGTGCGTTGCCGGCGGCGAAGTTGAGATCGGCCGGGAGTCGCCCAGCCTTGGCCTCGGTCAAAAGTTCCATTGCGCCGGTCTTGGCCTTGGCCAGCCCGTTGACGGCGATCGTGCGCAGAGCCAGTGGCTTTTTGGCGTCCCTGGCCAGGCGCAGCAACACCGGCCCGGCCTCGGGTGCCTGCGCGTTGGCCAGCACGGCGATGGTGTCGGCGGCATGCTCCCCGTCGATGGCGGCGCGGATCAGCTTCAATCCGGCGTCGTTCAGCAACAGGCGGATCGCCTCGACGCCGGTCGAGTCGTTGGGATGCGCCTGCGCGTATCGGAGCAGCTCCGCCTCGTGGCCGCGCAGCTTGAAATCGCGGACGATCTCGACGAACGCCGCTTGGCCACGCGACGCCTCGAGGAGGTCGAGCACCACTTTTTTGATCGCCGGGTTGGCGGCGAGGTCGATGTCTTTGAGCCGCTTGAGCGCCTCAAGCTGGACGTTGACCTGTGCCGACAAATGAGGGGCGGCCAAGCCGATGGCCAGCACAATGAAAAACCGTTTCAGCATCTCAGCCCTTCTCGATGCTGGCGTAGGCGTTGTGGTTGTGGATGCTCTCGAAGTTCTCGGCCTCGACCTTGTACCACGTGACGTGCTCGTGCGCCTTGAGCCGGAGCACCACGTTGCGGACGAGGTCCTCGACAAATACCGGGTTTTCGTACGCCCGCTCGGTCACCGCCTTTTCGTCGGGACGCTTGAGCAGCGAGTACAGTTCGCTGCTGGCCGACTGCTCAATGAGCGCGATCAAATCCTCGATCCACACCGTCTCTGACGAGCGAATTGCCACCGTGACTTCGCCGCGCTGGTTATGCGCGCCGTACTGGCTGATCGCCTTCGAGCAGGGGCAGAGCGTCGTCACCGCCACACGCACGGTCATCACAAAATCGATGTCGCTGCCTGTGGCGTTGGCCTCGAATCGCACGGTGTAGTCCATCAGCCCCTCGCGCCCGGTGGCCGGGGCCTTCTTGGTGATGAAGTACGGGAACTCCATCTCAAGGTGTGAGGTGTTGGCCTTGAGCCGCTCCTGCATCCGGGCGAGCAGGTCGGGGATGTTCTCGACGTGGATCATCCCGCCGTGCGAGTGCAGCACCTCGATGAACCGGCTCATGTGCGTGCCCTTGAACTCCATCGGCAAATCCACGAACAAGCCGACCGTGGCGATGGTGTTCTGCACCACGTGGGCGCGATCCCGCACCTGGATCGGGAAGCGCAGGTCGCGCACGCCGACCTTGTCAATCGGCAGCTCTCGGGTGTCCCGCGTGCTTTGCGCGTCGTGCAGCGGGGTCATCGCGTCGGTGGTTATCGAATGCTCACTCGGCATCACGGCCAACATAGCAGGAGCGTCCCGCCTTGCCAAACGGCGAAAACTACTCGCGCTTGGCCAAGCGCGGCTTCACGAGGGAAGTCCACAGCGCGTAGCCCTTGGCGTTGAGGTGTAGGCCATCGCCGAGGAACAGATCCGGCTTGGGCTTGCCGTCGCCGCCGAGCATCGGCTGCCAAATGTCGATGTAATCGAGCCGCTTGTCCTTGG
This sequence comes from Verrucomicrobiota bacterium, assembly GCA_015658765.1. Taxonomy (GTDB): domain Bacteria; phylum Verrucomicrobiota; class Verrucomicrobiia; order Limisphaerales; family UBA1096; genus UBA1096. The sequence goes on from DQOE01000306.1 coordinate 7,081, forward strand.
CGCAGTCGCCGCGCACAAGCGCGTTGGCCTTGGCCATCTTCTCAGAGAGCTTCCAGCGACTGAGGCTGGGCTTGATGGAGATGTACGAGATGCGCGCCTTGGGCAGCTTGGTGTGCACGGCTTTCACAAATTTCTTAAAATCAGCCAGCACCGTCTCCGGCGACTTGCCGGCGGCGACGTCGTTGTCTCCAGCGTAAAGGACGATCTGCCTTGGTTTGTACGGATGCAAGATGCGTCCGGCGAAGTGGGTCGAGTCGGCAATATGCGAGCCGCCGAAGCCCCGGTTGATCACCGAAAAACCAGCGAAATCCTGTTTGAGTGTTTTCCACATCCGGATGCTCGAGCTGCCGATGAACAGGACACCGCCCGGCTCGGGCATCTGTTTTTTGTCAGCGGCCTCGAAACGGGAGATATACTTTTCCCACCGCGACGAGTCGTGATCCGCCGCACTAGCAGCGATCGGCAACATCCCGCAGACAAATGCCAGTCGGGCGATAGTTTTTTGAACCAAGGGCATGCGGGGACTCTCAGGCAACGCTTCCCGCTTGGGAATAAAAAACGGTTTAAGCTTCAATCCGTTGCTCACTTGGCCAAGACTTTTGCCGATGCTGGAAGCGCTCAAGCCGGACGATTACCTGCCGCTGGTCAAGGCCGCCCTGGCCGAGGACATCGGCAGCGGCGACGCGACCACCCTGGCCCTGGTGCCCAGGGACTCGTTCGCGATGGCGGTGATGGTCGCCCGCGATCCGCTGGTCATGGCCGGGGTCGATCTCGCCCTGGCCGCGTTTCAGGAGGTTGATGAACGCGTCGAGTTTGGCATCGAGATTTTCGACGGCCAACTCGGTGGGCTTGGCCAAGCGTTGCTGCGCGTGCAGGGGCCGACCCGAGCATTGCTCACGGCGGAGCGAACCGCCCTCAATTTCGTCCAGCGCCTGGCCGGCGTGGCCACACTCACGGCGCGGTTCGTCGAGCAGGTCGCCGGCACTGGGGCGGAGATTCTCGACACACGAAAGACGACTCCCGGCTGGCGCGCGCTGGAGAAATACGCCGTGGCCTGCGGCGGCGGCACGAATCACCGCGTTGGGCTTTACGACCGGGTGATGATCAAGGACAACCATCTCGCCGCACTCGATGGCGACATCGCCAAGGCAGTGGCGCTGGCACGCGAGGCGTCGCCCGAATTGAAAATTGAGGTCGAGGCAGACACGGTCGAGCAGGCCCGGGCGGCGGCGGAAGCCGGCGCGGACATCGTCCTGCTTGACAACATGAGCTGCGACCAAATCCGCGAAGCCATCGAGCTGATTGATGGCCGTTCCGAGACCGAGGCCAGCGGCGGCGTGACGCTGGAGACGGTCAGCGAAATCGCCGGGACGGGAGTGAACTTTATCTCGGTCGGCGCGCTGACCCACTCCGCGCCGTCGGTCGATATCGCGCTCGACTTCGACCAGATCGCCTGACAGCGGCTACTTCTGCGCCAGCTTGGCCAAGGCGGCCGAGGCGGCCTGCGACTCGGCTTCCTTTTTGCTGCCGCCGGTGCCGCGTCCCAGTTCTTTTCCTGCTTGAAGGACGGCGACCTCGAACTCCCGCGCGTGAGCCGGGCCGGAAGTGCTGAGCAGCTCGTACGTCGGCGATACGCCGGTGATGCCCTGGAAATATTCCTGCAACTCGCCCTTGGGATTTTCGATTATGGCGATGCTGTCCGGGTTGGCGAGTTCATCCTCAAAAACCCGCCGGACAAAGTCACTCGCAGCGTCCAGCCCGCCGTCGAGATACAGCGCGGCGACCAGCGCTTCAAAGACATCCTCCAGCGCGGAGTCCTTCCCCCGGTCAAAGTCGGATTGCTGGCCCCGGCCCAGGACGAGGTACTGCCCGAGGCCAAGCGCATCGGCCTTGGCCGCCAGCGACGTGCCGTTGACCAACCCGGCGCGGGCCTTGGTCAGGTGGCCTTCGTCCTTTTCGGGATGAAGCCGGTAAAGCGACTCGGAGATCACCGCCTGCAAAATGGCGTCGCCGAGAAATTCCATCCGCTGGTTGTCATCGGACGGCTTCGATTGGTTGCCGGACGCCGAGGGATGCGTGATGGCAAGCTGCAACAGGCTCACGTCACGAAACTCGTGACCGAGCGTCTGCTGTATTGCCTGCAAGTCAGCCACGCTTTGGGTTCACGATTCGTCCACGGCCGCGGCGACCGGTTTGGGTTCCCCGGTGGCTTCGTCAGCTGCGGGCGGGTTGAGACCGTACTCGAGCAGCTCGGCGACCTTGGCCTGCACGTCGCCAAGCTCGGCCAGCTTCAGCGCGGGATCGAGGATGGTGAAGACGTCGCCGGACTTGGCATGCTCGTAGATCAACATGCGGCCGCCGTCCTCGTTGCGAACCTGATCCTTGTTTTTGATGACGCGCTTGCGCTCGAGCATCACGGCGAGAATGAAACAGGCCTCCGTGTGCCCGGGGTCGTTTTGCTTGATCAGCTTTTTGAGCAGCGTCTCGGCGTTGTCCTTTTGAATGGCCTCGGGTGGCGGCGGAGGCGGCACCTCGTAAACGCCCTGCCAATGGGAGATATAGCCGCCCATCGCGCCGGGCTCAGTCTTGTGTTTTTGCTCCCAGCAACCAGGGCAGATGTCCCGGCGCTCGAGGCTGTCCATGCCGCGAAAGAGAATCGTGTGGTACGGTTGTTTGTCCTCGAACGCGGCGTCGCAGTCGTCGCAGTGGTGTGAGCGTGAACGGAAATGCCAATCCATAATGATGCCCCGAAGGCACGCGGAGTATCACCGCGAGCTCGGGTTTCGGAAAGTTTTTTGCGCTTGGCCAAGCGCCTGGCCTACCAGCCGACGGCGGCGCGGGAGCCCTGCTTGACGATGAGCTTTTCCTCCTCCCAGACGGCCAGGCCGGTCTTGAGGTCGGTCAGCGAAAGTTGGAAGGCAAACTCGGACTGCCTGATTGTTGGAAGCAAACCACGCCTGGCGCGGGCGTTGTTTTGGATGATCTTGCCGGACAGGCTGTAGTCGGGCGAGACGAGGTTGCCCTTGCCGGGGATGGTCGCCTGGTTGAACTCGTCGTCGGCCCGCAGCTCGCGCACCGCCTTGGACGACTCGTCCTCCGGGCCGTCGAGGCCGACGGCCGTGGTCGTCAGTGCGCGGCCTCCCTTGTTCAGGGCCACGCGGATTTTTTTCATCAAACTGTCGGTGTCGATGTGCTGCGTAGTGTTGTTTTTGATGCGGCCGATCATCAGCACCTTGGGCTTGCCGGCGACTGACTGAATCGCGCCGGAGAGCAGCAACGACTGCGTCAGCTCGTCGGCCACGCGAATCCAGTCCTGCGTGTTGATTTGGCCCACGTTGACGATGCTGTCGCGTCCATTGTGATCGACGTACTTGGCCGTGGCACAGCCCAGCGCGAGCGCTGGCAGCACGGCGGCGGTGATGAGTTTGACAAGCGGTTTCATGTCTGCGGTTTATTTTAGCCGAAATTGCTGAATCTTCAAGGGCGCTCCCGGCGCGAAGCTCTTGACACAGACCACGTTCACGCGGCCGGTATTCACCGTGACCTCGCTTTTTTGCGGGCCAACGAGCAGCGCCAGCTTGCGGTCGCCCGGCGTCTCGACACGGCAAACACGGAACTCCTTTGGCAGCGTGGTCCACGTGCGGAGATCGGCCTGCGCGCCAGCGGCTTGGTACAAAAAACCGGCGATGGCACCGAGATCGCCGGCTTCCTCCCGGGCTTTTTTTGCCACGGCCGCCTTGGCGGCGGAGGCGGCCAGCGTGCGGAAAATCACCGCCGGCAGCCCGGTGCGAAAGTCACGGGCGACCACGGCGTCCATGTCGCAGATCAGCGTGGCCTCGCGCTTGGTCCCGCCGATGGCAACGTGCGCGTGAGTGGAGCGACCCCGGCGCTCGAGCCGGGGGAACGCCGCCGCGACGTACGGCACGTTTTTGTCGTACAACGGCACGTCGAGCCGAACCTCGCGGCGGATCGGCGCCACGCCGGTCTCGAAGATGACGTATGTCAGGTCGGGATGCTTCGCGCCGCCGAGGATGCGGTCGACCATCCCGATCTCGTCGGCGAGAAACCCCGGCCCGCCCAGCGTCGAGTGAATGCGCCGGAGCGAGACGAGCGCATTCTCCCGGCCGTCGGCCGCAAGGCTCCACAGGCAGAGCGCGTGCAGAAAGTCGGTGAACGGGTTGACGAACGCGCCGTAGTCCAGCGCGATGTCCGGCTGAAGCTCGTCGAGCTTTGCGCCGCGGATGGCCCGCTCGAATTCCCCGGCGGACTTGCGGGCGGCGACGATGCGGCGGGCGTTGCGGACGACTTCGGCATCCTGCTCGGCGTGCGCCTGGCGCAGCTCGACGAGCGCGGTCTCCGCTTGGCCAAGCTGCAAATAATTCAGCGCTTGGTACGTGTTGAGCATCACCCGATCGTAGCCGCGCCCCTCGTACGGCAATGCGGCCAGGTTGGTCAGCAGTCCGGTGGCCTCCCTCGATAGCCGCAACTTGGCCTGCCGGTCGTAAAACGCGATCCGCTTTTCCGCCTGCTCGAACGCGTGGTTGCTGGCCGCGAACTGGCCGGCGGCCCGGAGCGCCGCGCCCTGCTCGAGAAA
>DQOE01000235.1 GCA_015658765.1 Verrucomicrobiota bacterium
ATCAACCCCCACCGCCCCGACGCGCTCGAACGGTTGCAGTGGGCCAAGGACAACGGAGCGCTGCTGCTCAAGTGGCTGCCGTCGATCCAGTTCATCGATCCCGCCGACAAGGCGCACGAGCCGTTTTACCGGAAAATGGTTGCGTTGGATCTGCCGTTGCTGACACACGCGGGGCAGGAGCGCTCGTTCACCCACGCGCGGGATGAGCTGGCCGACCCGGTGCGGTTGAAGCTGCCGCTGTCGCTCGGGGTGAAGGTGATCGTCGCTCACGCGGCGTCAACCGGGAAAAACGAGGGACAGGAGGACATCGACCGGCTGATCGGGATGCTCGGCGATTATCCGAATCTTTACACGGACATCTCGAGCATGACGCAGGGTAACAAGCTGGGATACCTGCGGCAGGCCATCACCGAGGAGCGGCTCGGGGGGCGGCTGCTTTACGGTTCGGATTTTCCGCTCATCAATACCGCCGTGGTGTCGCCGTGGTTTTACCCGCTAAACCTGACGCGCAAACAGATGCAGTCGATCGGCGCGATCGGGAATCCGTGGGATCGTGACGTGGCGCTGAAAGAGGCGCTGGGCGTCCCGGCGGATGTCATGGGCCGCTCGGCGGCTTTTTTCGGGGTGCCGCTTGGCCAAGCGGCGGCGGATTAGCGGCCAAGCTGGCCTTCAAGGTACCGGACGGCCTGTCGCACGTCGGTTTGCTGTTCCATCCGGTCGCGCACAAGGCGGCAGGCGTGCAGCACGGTGCCGTGGTCGCGCCCGCCGAATGCCTCGCCGATGGAGTTGAGGGATTTGCCCGTCATCTCGCGGGCCAGATACATGGCGATTTGGCGCGGGAAGGCGATGTTCTCCGGCCGGCGCCGGCTGGTCATGTCGGCAAAGCGGATGTCGTAATGCTCTGCAACACGTTTCTGGATGTTCTCGATGGAAATGACCGTGCGCCCCTCCTCGTGCAACACGTCCTTGAGCAGACTCTCGACGGTGTTGGGAGTCACCGACTTGCCGGTGAGGGATTGGTAGGAGGACACGCGAATCAGCGCGCCCTCAAGGCGGCGTATGTTGGTGCGGATGCGCTTGGCCAGGAAACTCACCACTTCATCGGGCAAATTAACGCCGAGGGTGACAGCCTTGTTTCGCAGGATGGCCAGTCGCGTCTCGAAATCAGGCGGCTGCATGTCGGTGACCAGACCCCACTCGAACCGGGAAACCAGGCGGTGCTCTAGGTTCTTGATTTCATTGGCCGGCCGGTCGCAGGTCATCACGATCTGCTTGTGAGCCTCGTGCAGGGCGTTGAACGTGTGGAAGAATTCCTCCTGGATGCGTTCCTTGCCGGAGAGAAACTGGATGTCATCAATCAGGAGGACATCGGTGTTGCGGTAGGTGCGTCGGAACTTGGCCAGGTCGTTGTTCTGAATCGCCTCAATGTACTTGTTGGTAAATTTCTCCGACGAAAGATAGGAGACCTTCAACTTTGGGTTTTCCATCAGGACATTGTGGCCGATGGCGTGCAGCAAATGTGTTTTGCCCAGCCCCACTCCGCCGTAAAGGAACAGTGGATTGTACGAGCGCCCCGGCGATTGGGCCACGGCCAAGGCTGCGGCGTGCGCAAAGTTGTTGGTGTCGCCGACGACGAAGGAGGAAAAGGTGTTTTTAGGGTTGAACAGTTTTTCCGAAGACGTACGGGATTGGGCGGACGCCGCCCGCTTGGCCGGCTTGGCCCCGGTGACGGCGGGAGTGTCCGGGGTTTGGGTTGGAACACCGTTCTTGGCGCTCTCGTTCACCTCAAACTGAACGCTCAATTTCTTCCCGGTGATGTGAGCCAACACATCCTGAAGCAGATCCAGGTAATTATCCTTGAGCCAGACAGCGCAAAACTCATTGGGAACAATCAGGAGGGCTGTTTCCTCATCAATGGTGCCGGGTTGGATGGGGTCAAACCAAAGATTGAAGAGATCCGGGTTGACCATGGTGCGCAAGGTTTCACTTGCCTGCGTCCATGTTTTTTCAAAAGTTTTGGTCATCGGGGTTTTGATAGCAGGGTTATGCAGTTTTTATTCACTCTCTACCATCGTGCCCTTGGAACAAAGCCACCCCACTTGGCGTCGATTGCTGAATAGGGGTTAAAAATCGTTTCGGAGAACGCTCCGGCTCGACTTCGAAAAACGATAGATTATAAATCATAAACATATGGTTTCCAGTTGGTTGGGTTACTCCAACAGGTAGGTTGCTTGTCTCGGTTGGGTTGCATTTTGTGGCGCGGTTGAACCACTCGATGCGCGGGGCAAAGTATTACCAACGCCGTGTCTTATCCAGCGTAAGCTATTAACTTTTGTCCACACTTTATTCACAGTCTTCTTCTCACTTAACACTACCAACAACAACTGCTTGCGATTTATTGGGTTCGCCGCGCCCAATCCTCGGTCTCAGTTGGTCAACTTGACCGGTGAAAAACAAAAACGGAGGCGAGTTGGCGCAGGAGCGCCCTTAAACCGCATCGATTCCTGTTTCACCGGTTCGAATTCGGGTTACACCCTCGACGGAACTGACGAAGACTTTGCCATCCCCGATCTTGTCCGTCTTGGCGCTCTTTACAATGGAATCTATCGCGTCCTGTACGCGATCGTCTTCCAGCACAATCTCAAGCTTTATCTTGGGGAGAAAATCAACAGTGTACTCGCTTCCACGATAAATCTCGGTGTGGCCCTTTTGTCGGCCAAATCCTTTCACCTCCGTCACTGTCATTCCCTCAACGCCGACGGCGGCAAGCGCCTCCTTGACATCCTCAAGCTTGAAGGGCTTGATGATTGCGTCGATTTTTTTCATGGGTTGCTTCGCTTGCAGTTCGTGGTAGCAGGGACGACACCGTAGACCTCGTTCGGTTTTCTGACAACCGCAATTTTTAAATTATTAATAAAAGTTTTTTCCTGTTCCTGTCGAAACAGACTTGACACGGAAACAAAATCGGACCCCGAAGGCATCATCAGCATCGCATGTTCAGTCGCCAAACAGCTTGTTAAATGTGCCCTTGGCTTCCTCCATCCGCTTGTTCGCGCCGATGCTTCCCGACCAGTCGCGTTGCGCGAAGTCGAAGTACTCACAGAAGTTCGACCGGTTTTTTTCCGTCACCGGCTCGGCGCGCCGCTCGCGGCATTGGTACGCCACACCGCGGTCGTGGAAAACGCAATTGAGGCAGGCGCGCAAATCCTCGTTGCAGCCGGGGCAGACATCACTGCGGCCGGGCTGGCCGTCGATTGTCCATTCCGTACCGCAGTTGTGGCAATGCCGGTTCATCGTCGTTACCCGCCGACCGCCTGGCCAAGCGCCGGGTTGGGCCTCGCGCTGGCTTCGCTCGCTTGGCCAAGCGCTTGGCGGATTTGTTCAGCCGTGTTGGCACCGGTGAGGCCGTGCTTTTCACGGAGGTAACCCACCGACGAGGCGTGCTCGATGAACTGATCCGGCCAGCCGATGCGCACCATCGGCGTGGTGATGCCGCAGTCGCCCAAATGATCGCGCACGATGCTGCCGTAGCCGCCCTTGATCACGTGATCCTCGATGGTGACGATCACGTCCGCCGCCTGTGCGAAAAACTCGGTGGTGCCGCCGTCGATCGGCTTGGTGAAACGCGGATTGATGATCGCGGCGTCGATGTTTTCCGCGCCGAGTTCCTCGATGGCCTTGTCGGCGATGCCACGCATCGGGCCAAGCGCGAAGAACGCCACTTTCGGTTTGCCGCTGTTGGAGAAATTTTGCCGCACCTCGGCCTTGCCGATCTCGATCAGCGCCGGTTGTTCCTTCACCGCGACGCCCTCGCCGCTGCCGCGCGGGTAGCGGATGAAGGCCGGTTGGTTTTGATGCGTGGCGGTGAACATCATGTCGGCCAACTCATCCTCGTCGCCGGGCGCCATCGCGATGATGCCGGGCACGCAACTCAGGTACGCGATGTCGAACAACCCGTGATGCGTCGGCCCGTCGTTGGCCGAGAGTCCGGCGCGGTCCATACAGAACGTCACCGGCAGGTTTTGCAGCGCGACGTCGTGGATGATCATGTCGTAAGCGCGCTGCAGGAAGGTTGAGTAAATGGCGCACACCGGTCGGTAACCCATCGTGGCCATGCCGGCGGCAAACAGCACGCCGTGCTCCTCGGCGATGCCGACGTCGAAGTAGCGATCCGGCATGGCTTTCTCCAGCGCCGAGAGGCCGGTGCCGCTGGGCATCGCGGCGGTGATGCCGACGACCGAGGTGTCTTTTTGGCAAAGCTTTACCATGGTCTGCCCAAACACATCCTGATATTTCGGCGGTGTGCCGGGCTTGGAGGGGAGGCTTTCGCCGGTGGCCGGGTTGTATCCACCGGTGCCGTGAAATTTCTCCGGATGATCCAGGGCAGCGTTGAAGCCCTTGCCCTTCTTGGTGATCACGTGGATGACGATCGGCTGGCCGCACGTCTTGGCGAACTCGAGCGTCTCGATCAGCAGTGGCAGGTCGTGCCCGTCGATCGGGCCAAGGTAGCGCACGCCAAATTCCTCGAACACAAGGCTGCTGCCGAAGCCGCCGCGGCCGTAGCTGTCCAGCGTCTCCTCATTGTGCTGCAGCGCCGCCTGCGTGACGGTGCCCTTGAGGGCTTCCTGCCCCTTGAGGCCCAGCCGCAGCGCCAGTTTTCCCGAGGGCACTTTGGAGATGAACTTTTGCAGGTCGCGGGTGATCTTGTTGTAGCCCGGATTGGTGATCAGCTTGTTGAGGTAGGTCGAGATGGCGCCGACGTTCTTGGCGATGGACCACTCGTTATCGTTGAGGATGCCGACAAACTTTTTCGTCGTGTGCGCGATGTTATTCAGCGCCTCGAACGAGATGCCGTTGGTCAGCGCCGCGTCGCCGAAGACGCAGACGACGTTCTCGTCGCTGCCGCGCTGGTCGCGCGCGGCGGCCATGCCCAGCGCCGCCGACAATGCCGTGCCGGCGTGGCCGGCGCCGTAGCTGTCGTGCTCGCTCTCGGTGCGCAGCGCGAAGCCGTTCAGCCCGTCGGTGGTGCGGATGGTGCGGAAGCGCTCCTTCCGGCCGGTGAGCAGCTTGTGCACGTAAGACTGGTGGCTGACGTCCCAGACGAACTTGTCCCTCGGCGTCTCGAACACGCGATGCATCGCCAGCGTCAACTCCACCACGCCGAGGTTCGGGCCGAGGTGGCCGCCGTTCTTCGCCAGGCCGTTGATCAATTCCTCGCGCAGTTCCTCCGCCAGTTTCTCGAGTTGCTTGACCGTCAACTTCTTGACGTGGGCCGGGTGGTCCACCATGTCGAGGTAGCGATTGGGCGTCTTGACTTTCGCCATGTTAAAATTCGACTGAGTCGTCGTCGACGAGTTCGTCTTCGCCGTCGGCGTTGGGTTGCAGTTTCTGTATTTTCAGCTCGGCTGCCTCGAGCTTGGCTTGGCAGCCCTTGGCCAGGCGCGTGCCTTCCTCGTAGCGCTCGAGCAGTTTCTCGAGCGGCAGATCGTCGCCCTCCATCTCCTCGACGATGCCTTCGAGCTTTTTCAGCCCCTCCTCAAAGGGCACCTCATCCGTTGGGTTGTCTTTTTTTTTCGCGGCCACGCGACCGGCAAGCTAAAGCAGCTTGGCCAAGCGGACAAGCGGTTAGGAGAGGACGGGTCGCACCACTTGGCCGTGCACGTCGGTCAGCCGGTGGTGGCGGCCTTGGAACTTGAAGGTCAACTGCTCGTGGTCGATGCCGAGCAGATGCAGGATTGTGGCCTGAAAATCGTGCACATGCACCGGGTCGCGGGTGACGTTGTAGGCGAAGTCGTCCGTCTCGCCGTGGATGAAGCCCGGCTTCACCCCAGCCCCGGCCATCCAGACCGTGAAGGCCCGCCCGTGGTGGTCGCGGCCATACTTGGGCGAGTCCACCTCGCCCTGCACGTACGGCGTGCGGCCGAATTCCCCGGCCCAAATCACCAGCGTGTCCTCCAGCAAACCGCGCATCCGCAAATCCTGGATCAGCGCCCCGGAGGCCATGTCGGTGTCGTCGCACTGCATCCGCAGTTGCTGCGACAAACTCCCGTGCGTGTCCCAGCCGACGTGGAACAACTGGATGAAGCGCACGCCGCGCTCGGCCAAGCGGCGGGCAAGGATGCAGTTCGCGGCGTACGTGCCGGGCGTGCGCGAGTGCTTGCCGTACAGGTCGAAGATGTGATCCGGCTCGTCGCTGAGATTGGTCAGCTCCGGCACGCTCATCTGCATGCGGTACGCCATCTCGTACTGGGAAATGCGCGTGGTGATCTCCGGGTCGCCGACCTCGCGAAACTTCATTTCGTTGAGCTTGGCCAAGTCGTCGAGCAACCCGCGCCGCACCTCGCGGCTGACGCCCTTCGGGTTGGACAGGTACAGCACCGGCTCGCCGACGGTGCGGAACTTCACCCCCTGCAGCCGCGACGGCAAAAAACCGGAGCCGTAATAGTAGTCAAACAGCAACTGCCCGCAGGTGCCGTGCTGGTCGCGCGACATCATCACCACGTAGCCGGGCAACTCCTGCGACACGCTGCCGAGGCCGTAGTTGAGCCAGGCGCCCATGCTCGGCCGGCCGGGAATCTGGCTGCCGGTCATGAACAGCGTCATGCCGGGCGAGTGGTTGATCGCCTCGGTGTGCATCGACTTGATGAAACAAATCTCGTC
>DQOE01000243.1 GCA_015658765.1 Verrucomicrobiota bacterium
TTTGACCACATTGCTTCGCCTGTTTTCAGGTCGAGACAGACCAGGTGCTGCTGCTCCCAAAACTGGCTGCCACCCAGTTGCCGCTTTTTGCCGGCCCTGAGTTTCGGGTGGCGCGCCTCGACGAACCAAGCCCGGTCGTTGGCCAAGGTGATGGTGCTGTTGACGATCAGTCCGCCTTCGTAAAGCCAAGCGAGGCGTCCGTCTTTTGAGTCGAGGGCAAACAGGTTTTCGCTGCAAACTTTCTGCGTCACCGCGCCGGTTTTGGCGTCGTACCAACCGGCGCCGCCGCCTCCCCAAAACGAAGTGTACGCGGAGTTTTCGACCACGCTGCTGCCGATGATCCGGTCGCGGTGCGGCGAGAGGTAAGACCAGTCGAGCGTCGTCGCCGAAGCAGCCTGCGAGGGAACCGTAAAGCGTCCCTCCAACTCACCCGTCGCTGCGTTCCACTTCCAGCATTCGCCGTCGATGGCGGCGAACAGATGCCCGCGATTGGCCGACCAGTTGCTGCTGTCGCGCGGCATGTTGAAGCGTTGAATTTCCGGGAGCTCGCGCGACCAAAGCACGGTTCCGTTGTAGGCGTCCAACGTGATGATGCGGTTCAATCCCTGCACGAACAGCCGTCCGCCCGTGGAGAGCGGGGCCGGTTTGCGGCCGTTGCGGTCGGGCTGGGCGCGCGGGCCCGGGCGGCCGATCCATTGCACTTCCAAGTCGTCGGTGTTCGATACGCCCGACAATTTTTCACCGCCGAATGCGGCGTTCGATGCGTTGCCATATTGGTGCGACCACTCGCCGGAACCGGCCAACGGCCCTCGGATCAATTTCACGCCGGTCGAGCCGGTTTCCACCGTGAGTCCGCTGCCAGTCGCCGCCTCCCGCAACGCCCCAAGCCACGACTGACGGTTTGCGGTTTCGTCCGGGAACGGGGCGAAGGCAATGCCCCCGTCGGGCCGGAGCCAGTTGGCCGCCTCGCGGATGCGCTTGGCCAAGCGCGACTGCCCGGGCTTCGGTTCGAGGTAAATCAAATTGGCGAACATGCCGGTGAGCGGCAGCGGGTTTTTGGGATCGAAATGGTGAACCGCGATACGCGATCCGTAACTCCCGGCGGCGGTCAGCAGGCGGCGGGATGAGCGGACGTTTTTGCGATCCGCCACGAGTCCGATGACGCGCAATTGGCTTTGCCGGGCCAACTCGTGCGCGAGCGTTCCGTCGCCGCCATCCGGCAGCAGGCAGATGCCCCGATCGACGCCGGTCGCCGCGAGGATGCCCGCCGCCGTGCGCGTCAATTCATCGTTGGCCGTGGCCAGCGGGGCGATGTCCGGCATCGTGAAATTAAACAGCGTGTCGCACTCGAACTCCCGCGTCCGCTCGAGTTTACCGTCCGCGCCGGTCGCCTCCACGGTGAACATGTAAACGCGGTTATGCTGCAGCCCGCCGACGGTGGCGCGATGTTCTGTTTTTAACCGCGCCTCAGCGATCACCCGCTGACCGCCGCCGGGCTTGGCCAAGGTGAGCCGGGTGGGGCTTGGGCGGGCGGTTTCCCACCAGATTTCCGCCTCGTTGCGGGTGGTGAATTTCAGCGTCGGCCCGGAGGCTAATTCGATAACCGGAGCTGGCGGTTTGGGTGCCGGGAACTTGGCCTCGCCCGCGTGTTTTTTTATTTCGTCCGCAGCCAGCACCCGATGGTAAACGCGGATTTCGTGCACCATCCCTTTGGTGAAAAACTGCTCGTCGTCGTCGTGGTACGCGCCGATCTCGTAAAAAGCGTGCGGCGGATACTGCACCGCGCCGCTCTGCGAAGTGGACGTCGCGGCGACCTTGCCGTTGACGTGGAGCCGCATCGTGGCGCCGTCGTAAGTCGCGGCGAGATGATACCACTGCTCTGGGATGAAATCGTGGTCGGCACTCATATAGTTTAACCGGTCGTCGCCGCCCTTGCCGTTCAGCGCGAAGCTAAAGCGTTTGTTGACGAACCCCAGCAGCCAGCCTTTTTCGTACGAGCCGTTGTCCTGTATCGCACCGACGATGCCGCCCCATGCGCTCGGCGCGTCCACCCGCACCCACGCCTCGACGGAAAATGTTTCCGTTGGCAAACCGGCATCGGAGAGGTCGCCCGCGATGAGTGCACTAGTCGAGCCGTCCAACTCCAGCGCCTGCCTGTCCCCGACGCGCTTCAACTTCGCGCCGCCGATCAGTGTCGCCGCTTGGCCTCCCGCCTGGTTGCGAACGGTTTTACCCGCCTTGGCTTCGTCCTGAAAAACCCACCGACTGACAACCGTTTTGTCGCTCAACGAACTGATCGGCTTGATCGTAATACTCTCTCCGGTTGGCTCGCCGTCCGCTTGGCCAAGCGCGGCGAACGGCTTGGCGGCGGTGGGCCGGAAACAATAAACGCCACCCTGATCCGTGCTCGCGTACAGCGCGCCGTTCGCGATGGCCAAGCCGTGCACGCGGCCGGCGAGGGGAGTTTGCCAAATGAGTTTTCCCGTCGCGGAATCGAACGCGGCCAACTCGTCCAGCCCACCGGTGTAGAGCGCCCCGCCCGCCTTGACCAAGCTGTGCGGGAACTCACAGTCGATCGCCCACTTGGCTTGTTTGGTGGAGCGGCTCATCGCCGACAGCGCGGTATCGGTCAGCATGTAGGCGGTGTCGCCGTCGATCACCATCGCATTGCCGTCCTTGTACGTCGCGTAAGTGCTCCGGTCACTTTGCCTGCTGTCGGTGATCCATCCGGCTTTGTTGCCGGGTCCGTGCAGGATTCCCGCGTCCGGCGTCAGCATCACAAAACACCCGCCGCCGCCCTTCAGTCCGCCCAAAAGTTTCCCGCTCGTTCGCCGGTAAATCAGCGGCGACACCCGCCCTTGCGGCGCAACCAAATGCTCGTCGGAAGCCAGCAGCGCACCCTCGAAACTCACGTTGTCGATCCGCTTGATAAAATGCTCCCCGCCGGTCGCCTTGCCCGTGTCGGCGTCCACCGCGCACAGGTACGATTCCTTCCACGGCAACAGGCTCGCGGCAAAGTAAGCGGTGCCGCCCCGCACGAGTACGCCGGTCCGGATCGGCCAAAACGGAATCAGCCGGCCGTTATTCAAAATCAGCCGTTCGAGCGGCTTCGGCCGGAAAGACCAAATCAGCGTCCCCCGATCCGCATCCACACAGCGCACCACCCCGTCGTCGGAGCCGAAGTAAATGCGGTTGTTGTGAAACGTCGGCGCAATTCGCACCGGCCCGTCGGTGTGATGAATCCAAAGCGTCTCGCCGGTGAGCGCGTCGAGGCAGCGCACCGAGTCGTCCACCGTAGAGCCGAAGAACACGCGCCCCGAAGCCGAGACGACGTGAAAAACCGGATCGTAATTTCTCATCGACCGCAGGCCGCGCAAGCCGGCATACGCATCCCACTTCGCCGGGCCGGACCAAGCCGGCTGCGGCGGTTGCGGCGACTGCCAAACCCAGGCCGGCTCGAGCACCTCCGCCCGGAGATTTTCCGAGGTTAACGCGCTCCGATAATTGTCGTGCTGAAAAACCGGCCAATCGTCCCCATTTATGCTTGGCTGTAACAGGGCACTTAATCCAAATACCGGAACCAACAACCAGGCTGGAACCATCCGCCAGAAATTATTCGATGAAATGAGCATGCTGCTCAGGCGACAGTAGCCCATTCCTTTTTTCTGTCCACCCTAATACGAATCATCCATGGGGCTTGAGCCTTTTTTGATTGCGGACAAGCCCGGCGAAACGCAACCTGCCGCCACGTCCAACAGGTCAAACCATCTCCCAACTCGATGACCCCTACTCAACAAACCACGCAACCAAGCCCAATGCGCTTGGCCAAGCTCCCTCTCCAAGCGGGAGAGGGCCGGGGAGAGGGAGAAAA
>DQOE01000294.1 GCA_015658765.1 Verrucomicrobiota bacterium
CGCAGCACGATCGAGCACTGCGGGTAGTTGGCCGGCAGCTCCCGCGTGTGAACCGAGTTGAACGTGCCCAGCAGGTTCAACTTGCCCTTATAGTCCGTGGCTGCGTCACACAGCACTGCTACTTGTATGTCCATAAAAAATAATTCGATCTTGACCCAGCCCGAGCCATGTGGGCGGGGAGACTAGCGGCAAAATCCTATTCCGCCAAACGCTTTACTCGTAGCCGGAAAAACCGGTTTTTGCCGGTTTCCCGGCCTCCAATGTGAATGCGAATCGTTTCGCCAACACCGCCCGGGATGGGTTGATACACGTCGCCGGGCATCGACCCCCACTCGCCATCAAGCGCCTCGGCCGTTTCCAAAAAATATTGGCGGCCCGGCTGCATGGTGAACTCCGCCAGCAGTTCACCCGCTTGGCCAAGCTCCAAGCCAAGCGCCAGCCGGCTGGCTGCGTCGCCGGGATTCGTGCCGGCGAGAAACTCGTGGGCGTTGTTCGCGCCGTCACCGTCGAGATCGAGCGCCGCGTCCTTGACCGCCGGATTCAGGCCGTGCGCCAGTTCCCACTCGTCCGGCAGCCCGTCCTGGTCGTCGTCAGCGGGAGCCGGCGAATCCTCCAGGCCCGGCGAGCCGCCAGCCGCCGCGCTTGGCTGCCAACTGTTCGCATCGTCCAGCGCGCCGAGCGCCTGCTTGGCCGGGTCGAGCACCAGCGGCACCAGCGAGTGGCCGCCGCCGTCGGCCAACTTGGGCCAGTTGTCCTCGTCATCGTAATCAAGCGTGACCAACACTGCGCCGTCCGCCGCCGAGCGCACGCGGAGCGTCTCGCCGTTATTGGCCAACTTGCCGCTGTAAGTGCCAAGGACGGTCGTCTCCCTGGCCAAGCGGTAATGCGGGCGGAACGCCGCCTCGTCGTCGTGGCCGATGATGAGTGCGTATTGGCCCGGCGCCAGCGTGAGGCCGGCTGGCACGACGAACCTCACGCCGCCGGAGAGCGTCACGCCGCCGAGGTCGAGCGTCGTGTCGGTGCTGTTGTTGTGCAACTCGATGTAATCGAAGTCAGGCCCGCTTGGCGCGTTGTACATCAACTCGGTCAGCACGAGATGTGCCTTGAGGCTCTCGAGTGTGTCCGGCTCGCCGGCCCGGAACTCGACCGGCCCGGACCAGTGGCTCCAGCGCTTGGTGTCGTCTAGCATCCGCACGCGCGCCCGATACCAATGCCCGACCTTGGCCAAGCCGGAGGGCAGGGCGATGGTGTCAGCGAACTTGGTCAGCACGTCCGATTCCCAGTCGGCGTTGATCTCGTATTGGCGCGGGTTGGCCGGGTCGTACGGCGGCGCGTCCGGCGCGCTGACCTCGGCCAGGCGCCACTTCATCCCGGCGAACTTCCCGCTCGAGTCGCCGAACGCCGAGCTGCGAAACCGCAGCGCGTTGACCGGATGCCCGCTGCCGCCGCTGTACACGATCGTCGGCTGGTCGGGATGCTTCGTGTCGCGGGCGGCCGACTTGAGGATGAAATTGCGGCGGGTGCGGATGTAATTCTTCATGATTTTCACCATGCCGGGGAAATCCTTGCTGCCTGCCTTTTGGTAAAACCGCCCCTTGCCGGCCTTGCTGCCGTTGACCTTGCCGGACGACATGATCGGGTGGTAGTCCCACATCGCGCGGTCGGCATCGGCGATCGATGGCATCCGCCCGGTCGGCTCGTCGATGACCGCCGCGAACTCATCGATCAGCCTGTAGCCCTCGTCGTCGTTGAACAGCAGGTCGAGAATCTCGCGGGCGCGGTTGCCGTACTCAACCTTGAAAACCGGCTTGCCGAGCACCTTGCCCTTGAACGGGTCGTTGCCGTTACCGTACATGTTGCTGGCCCAGGTGAGGTCCAGATCCCACGGGAGCGTGGCCCACTTCTGCGTCTCGGGATTGAGATAGTAGAAATAATTTTTGCCGTAGCCGATGTCGTAGTGGTGGATGCCCTCGACGACCGTGCGGTAGCTGTAGTAGCGCGGCAGGTCCATGTTCTGTCGCCACCAACTCTCCGGCGGGTTGCCCTTGTACCGGCTCAGGTACGAGTTGAGGTCGGACTTGTCCGTCACGGCGGTCGGGCCCTGGTTGTTCAACTCTCCGGTGCCGCCCTCCATCTTGTACAGGTTGCCGTCGGGCAAATCGTGTTCGTCGAGAAACCGGCCGTCCATTTGCTCGAGCACGAGGTAGAGGCCCCAGAAATCGCCGTCGTGCTGCGTCGCGCCGGTTTCCGCCGCCTCGTCAATGATCCGGAAATGCACCCAGTGTGTCTTGGGCGCCTCGACGTCGGCCAGCTCGAACAGCTTGAAGCCGACCGCCTCAAACATCCCCTGCTCGCCGCGATGCTGGAAATTGCCCTGCTGGATGCAGGCGGAAAAGTTCAGCTTGTCCCAGCGGCTGTTGTACTCGCGGTCGTAGTGGTCGCGTGCCTGGAACGAGTGGCCGCGATTGAAGTCGAACTTCCACATGTTCTTGCCCATCGCGTAGCGCCATACGCCACCCCGGGCGCGGTAGCGGATGTGGTCGTACACCTCTCCGTCGTACACCAGTGTGCCCTTCCACTTGTAATTGTCGCCGCTGTATTTTTCGTTCCATGTTGAGTTCTCGACGTCGGTTTTTTTCGAGATCAAGTGGTACACCGGCACGCGGGTGAGCCCCTGGCTGTCGTACTCGACCACCTTCGCGCCGGGCTTGGCCTTGCCACTCCAGCTTGGCACGCCGTCGTAGCAGAAGTAGGCAAAGTTCGGCGAGGGATCGCCGGGGTAGGGCGCGGTGGCCACTTGGCCAAGCGCGGTTTTCACCGACACACGATAGCGGATCAGATGCCGATGCTGCTGTGCCGACTTGGGCACAGTCGCCGAGAAAACGCCGTCCCTTGCCCGGGCATCCCCCGCTTGGCCAAGGTCGTTCATCGTCAACTTGGTCCAGCCGCGCTCGTACGCCGCGTCATCAATGTGCACGTAGCCGCCGGGGCTCACGACTTGGTACTCCGCATAAACCTCCGAGCCGGCCACCGCTGTGCTGGGCACGGTGGTGATTACGACCGCCTCGCTGCCCTTGGGTTGCCTGGGCGCGTGCTCGACATCGGCCAGGCGCGGGAGCGGCTCGGCGGC
>DQOE01000165.1 GCA_015658765.1 Verrucomicrobiota bacterium
CGGTGAGCCGCGGCCGCCTCATTTTCGCCGACTGAGCGTTTTGTCTTTGGCCCTTGGCCTCCCGTCCGTATCTTTCCGCCGATGCGCACCGTCAACGTGCCCCTCGGGGATCGCAGTTATTCCATCAAGATCGGCAACGGCCTGCTGCCCAAGCTGGGCGTCGAGTGTCGCCGACTTGCGCTGGGAAAACGCTGCGCGGTGGTGACCGACCGCACCGTGGGGCCGCTCTACGCCAAGGCGGCACTGGCCCCGCTGCGGCAGGCCGGCTTCGCGCCGGTGGAGATCCGCGTGCCAACCGGCGAGACGGCCAAAAGCCTGCGAACGATCCACGCCTGTTACGACCAATTGGCCAGGCACCGGATCGAGCGCAGCTCATTCATCGTGGCGCTGGGCGGCGGCGTGGTGGGCGACATGGCCGGTTTTCTCGCGGCGAGCTACCTGCGCGGCATCGGTTTCGTGCAGGTGCCGACAACACTGCTGGCACAGGTGGATAGCTCGGTCGGCGGCAAGGTCGGCGTGAACCTGAAGGCCGGCAAAAATCTGGTCGGCGCGTTTTACCAGCCACGCCTCGTGCTGTGCGACCTCGACACGCTCAAGACGCTGCCCAAGCGCGAACTACGCGCCGGGCTGGCCGAGGTGATCAAGTACGGGATCATCGCCGACGCGGCGCTGTTTCGCCGGCTCGAGCGCACGCTGCCGGGGCTGCTGCGGCTCGATGCCAAGGGATTGGCGCACGTCGTCACCCACAGTTGCCAGATCAAGGCCAAGGTCGTCGGGCAGGACGAGCGCGAAGGTGGCCTGCGCGCCATCCTGAACTACGGCCACACCATCGGCCACGCGCTCGAGGCGATCTCGCGTTACGGAAAATATCTGCACGGCGAGGCGATCTCGATCGGCCAAGTTGCGGCGGCGAAAATCTCACGCGACGTACTCGGGCTTGGCCAGGCGGAAGTCGATCGCATCGAGGGGCTATTCGCCCAGGCCGGCCTGCCGACCTCGGTGCGCTTGGCCAAGCCGCAGTTGGCCAAGGTGTTCGCCGCGATGAAGCTCGACAAAAAAGTCAGCGGCGGCGAGGTCAAGTTCGTGCTGGCTCAAAAAATCGGCCAAGTGAAGTTTGGGATCGACGTCCCGAAAGCAATCATCAACGCTGCGTTAAAATAATGTCTGCCATCAGCGAGACCATTGTTCGTGAGTTCCTTGAGGCCAGCGGGTTTCTGGTGCGACAGGGGCGCAAGTTTGTTGCGCCGTCGCGGCGGCACGACTCGCACATCGATTTTTTCGCCACCCACCCGGCGGCGACTGAGTCGAAAGCCGTCCTGCCGTTCGAGTTACAACCGGCCGACTTGAAGCACATTCGCCGCGCTGTGTTCGCCGTGAAAGGCTGGCACACGGAGACGTTCAGCCCGGCGGTGATGGCCAACTCGCCGGAGATTTTTCGCTTCGCGCAACCGGCGGCCGCCAAAGCGACGGAGGCAGTGTTCGGCACCGATGTTGTTTTTCTCAAGATACTCGTTGCGCCGTCGCTGCCGTCCTCGAAAAAACTGCGCCGGGAAAGTGTGGAGTTCCTTCGCGGCAAGGGGGTCGACGGGGTGATTGAGTTTCCGGCGGTGCTCTCCGCCGTGATCGATGGCGTGGAGAAAAACCGCAACTACCAGCGCTCGGATGTGCTGCAGTTGATCCGCGTGCTCAAGGCGCACGGGATGCTGCGGGAACGGCAGATGGAATTGTTCCGCGCCGCGAAACCTCGCGCCGCCCGCAAGCCGAAGCCGTAAAGCACGGGTGTCAGTGGGTGTTCAGCAGCATGCTGGCAGCCGCCAATGCGAGGCCGACTGCGATGGCCATCATTTTGTAGGCGTTGAACCGATGGTCTTCGCTGCTCTCAAAGAGGATCGTCGTCGAGACGTGCAGAAAGATGCCGATGACTATGGCCAGGCTTTCGCGGTTGTACTGGCCAACCATCTCGACACCGCTCAGCAACGTGCCGAGCGGCGCCATCGCGGCGAACACCGCCAGCAGCCCGAAAGCCTTGGGCTTGCCCAGGCCACTGTTGAGCAGCATCGCAAGGAACACCATGGCCACCGGGTACTTGTGTAAAACAATTCCCAGCAACAACGGCTCGACACCGTGGGAGTGGCTGTGCTCGTGGCTGTGGCCGGCGTCCCCGCCGCCCAGCGGCATGCCCTCGAGAAACGCGTGAAGACACAGGCCAATCATCAACCCGACCGGCAACCCGGCGCTGCGGTGCGTGTGCGCATGGCCATGCTCGATGCCGCCCGAGAGGTACTCGAGCATTACCTGGATGAAAAAACCGACCAGAACGAATGATCCAAAATACGCCCCCCGGTCATCGCCGATGAACACTTCCGGCAACAGGTGCAGCGCGGTGATCGAGAGCAGGTAGGCGCCGCTGAAGGCGATCAGCAGCTTGAGCTTGTTGGGATCCGACGGCTTGACCCACAGCACCGTGAGTGCCGCGGCAAAAACAGAAAATATGAGAAGCGCGTAAGTCAATTGGGGTGACGGCCAAGCGCTTGGCCAAGCGTGCTTGGGTTATTGCAATCCATTTGCCGTTGGCGGGCACGAAAAACCGCCTCACTCCTTCCGGGCGCGGCGGCTTCAAAGTCGGTTACTTCATCAGGAGCAACGTGCGGGCTTGCTTGATGGCGTTGGCCATGCGGCGCTGGTAATGCGCGGGCAGCCCGGTGTACTTGCGCGGCAGGATGCGGCCGTGGCCGGTCACGAACGTCTGCAGCAGCTCGGTGTTGCGGTAGTTCAGCTGGTCGA
>DQOE01000051.1 GCA_015658765.1 Verrucomicrobiota bacterium
AACCGAGAACCGAAACATTGACTGACGAAATCACCATCCGGGTTGCCATCACCGTCATCGCGGCGGTCATCGCCATCGCCGTCGCGTTGATCTTCGGCCGCGAGGATGACCGCGATGACTAGCGCCGCTCCCATCGCCACACGGCACGGCACCTTCGTCGCGCAGTTCAACGACATCGGCCTGTGCCGGCTCGACTTCCCAGGCAAAGCCCGCGCGCCCAAGCCCGCTCCGAAACCAACCGGCTTGGCCAAGCGCTGGCTGGCGGCCACCACCGCCGCGCTCGAGTCGCTGCTGCTTGGCCGAGCGCCGCGCCGTCTGCCGCCGCTTGACCTCTCGGCCGGAACCGAATTCCAGCAAACGGTCTGGGCGGAGCTGCTCAACATTCCGCCTGGCCAAACCCGCTCGTACGGCGAAATCGCCGGGCGCCTGGCCAAGCCGGGCGCGTCACGGGCTGTCGGATCCGCCTGCGGCGCCAACCCGATCCCGGTCATTGTCCCGTGCCACCGGGTGCTGGCGGCGCACCGGCGCATCGGCGGTTTCTCCGGCGGCCCCGGCTGGAAGCCGCGCCTCCTCCACATCGAGCAGGCCGAGTTCGTTGGGTGAGGGTGGGGATGGCTGTCCCAGCCGTCTGCGACTGCCCGGCGCGCTGGGGACAGCACGCCCCACCATCCGCTTGCCCGAGACGCTGCCGCGGACTCGAGCGGGCCGACACGCAGGGCTCTTGCGTCCCCGAACCTTTTTTGCGGGAGTCTTGGCAGCGTTTTGGTAAGTTGCGGCGTGCGGGTGCTGCGCCTGCCACCGGCATGACTTCCATTTGTAAACATATTCGTTGGAGCAGCCTTGCGCTTGGTTTCGCCCTCGCCGGCCCGACGCTCGCCGCCGACTCGATCGCGGACTTTGGCCAATGGCTCGCCCGGTACGAGGCGGCCCAGGCGGACGACCGGCCAAGCCTGGTGGCCGAGGGGGTGCGCTTGGCCAAGCGACGCCAACCGGCGATGCGGCGGCTCATCGCCACGCAGCCGCACCTGGCCCTGCAACGCGCCGTGCCGCGCTTGGCCAAGCTGCCGGAACCGGTCGCCCGTTACCTTGAGCAACACGCCGAGGGGTTGGCGGAGTACACCGTGACGGTTGCCTGCGGTGGCCCGGGGCATCGCAGTTGCAAAGTGGAGCGCACGCTCGAGTTAAACGGCCAACGCCTAACGCCGCGCTGGCAAGGGCGGCGCGCACACCTTGGCTCGAAGAGCGGCCTGCCGGTCCACGGCATCGTGCTCGATGGGCAGATGGCCATTGCCGACGAGCCGGCCCGCGAACTCGCTGCCGCCGAGAAAACCGCGCTTGGCCTTCCGGCGGCTCAGACCGTCCTGTCGCTGGCCGGCGCGCGGCGCGCGTTCGACTCCCCGGCTGCTGCTGCCGCTTGGCAGCAAAAACTCTTCGCCGCCGAGCAGGCGCTTGGCCCGGCGGTGCATCTGCGGCCGGTGGCCAAGCAGAAGCCATCCGTGGCGTGGACCACCGGCAAAAAGCGCGTTCTGTTCATTCGCGTTGATTTCTCCGACCGCGAGGGCAACCCGCTGAACGACGAGGCGACAAACTTCTCGATGAAACGCACCAACGAGTTTCTCGGCGACAACTCGTACGGGAAACTCACGATCGACACCACGCTGGTGCCGGGGGTGTTGCGGATGCCCAAGCCGGCGTCGTGGTACCAGGCCGAGCCGGAGAGCCGCGACGACGATCTGCTGGCGCAGGGCCGCGATGCCGCCAAGGCGCTCGACGCAAAATACAACTATCGCGACTACGACCTGTACATCGTTTGCTTCGACTCGATCTTCGACGACTGGGCCGGCAAGGCGCGTGTCGGCACGATCGGGCTTTGGCTCAACGGCGGCTTCAGCAACGATACCATCCAGCACGAGATCGGCCACAACCTCGGCCTTTACCACGCCAACGCCTGGGTGCCGTCGCAGGGCGATTCCCCGATCGGCGCCGGCGAGCACGAGGAGTACGGCGACCCGTACGACAACATGGGCAACTACTCGCCGTACGGGCACTTCAACGTCTATTTCAAAAACTATCTCTCGTGGATTCCGAACACGTCGGTGAAATCAGTCTCCCGCACCGGCACCTACCGCGTGAAGGCGCACGACCACCGCGAGTCCAGCGTCGGCGTGCGCGCGCTGAAGATTGGCAAAAACTCCGGGCGCGACTATTGGGTGGGCGTCCGGCATTGGCTGGTCGGGAGTGAGATCATGCTGCGCTGGGGGCTCAAGTCGGGCAGCTCGATGAGCGGCGACGGCTCGCTGCTGCTCGACATGACGCCGGAGACGCGCCGTGAATTTGAGGAGAGCCAGCCGCGCGACCACTCGCTGCAGATGGGCAAAACGTTCCACGACAGCAGCCGTCGGGTGTCGGTCACCCCGGTGGCCCGCGGCGGCGATGGCCGCAAACTGTGGGTGGACATGCGCGTGGTTTATGGTTCGGCTGACTCCAATCGCTCGCCCAGCGTGAGCATCGACGGGTCGTCGGTGGAGGGCAAAGTGGGCGAGCCCTTCATCCTTGGGGCCAACGGCACAGACCCGGACAACGACGCGCTGTTTTACCGCTGGGAATTCGGCGACGGCAGCGACGCGGCCTACGGAAAAACGGTTTCGCACACCTACTTTCTCGGCGCTGGCTCGACGTTTATGGTCACCTGCACCGCGGTTGACGGCAGGGGCGGCAGCGCGGAGGCCACAATCCCGGTCGCGGTCGAGGGCAGCGACGACCC
>DQOE01000248.1 GCA_015658765.1 Verrucomicrobiota bacterium
AACGGCTCGCAGTAACGCGTCCAAAACGGCACGTAATGCGCCAGCCCGGCATCGCGGTACGCCGCCCACATTTCGTAGGCTTCGGCGGCGTTCACGCCGACCGGTTTTTCACAGAGCAGATGTTTACCGGCATCAGCACAAGCCATCACGGCCTCGTGATGCAGCGCGTCCGGTGTGGCGACGACGACGAAGTTGACATCCGGATGCTGCGCGACTTCACGCCAGTCAACGGTGATGAGGTCGGCGCCGTCCTCCTCCCCGGCGGTTTCCAGCAAGTCGCGGCGACGGGCGCAGAGGGCGACAATCCGGGCGCCGTCAGCCTCGCGGATTTCCGCACGGTACGGCGCGCCGATGTAGCCGGTGGCCCCAATCACGCCGACGTTGAATTGAAACTCACCCGATGGGGTTCCGTTGTCCGGGTTCACGCGGCGTTGATAGTGTCGAGTCCCAGCCGGTTCAATCATAAACTCCCTTGGCGAAACACCTCGATGATGGCGGCATTGTCCGCCTCTCCAAACCCCAGTGCCTCGGCTTTCTCGAGCAGGTTTTGGTGCACATCCGTCAACGGGGTTTGGGCTCCCGTTTTCGAGGCCAAAAGGCGGATTAAACAAACATCCTTGAGATGTTGAACCAGCCGGGCCTGGGGCGGATGATATTCACCTCCGGCCATCTTGCCGCCCTTGGCCTCCATCGCAGCCGAAACAGCCGGTGTTTCTTTAAGCAGGGCCAACGCCTCACCGGCATCAAAGCCAAGCGCCTCGGCAAAAGCCAATCCCTCGCCCAAGGCGGCTCGGTTCAAGCCAAGGATGAGGTTGTGGACCAGTTTGAATCGAGAGGCCGCACCGACCGGTCCCACATGAAATCGCTTGGCCGCCAAGGCCTCAAGCAACTCCCAGTGGTGCTCGATCGTTTCGGTGTCGCCGCCGAGGAACAAGGTTGCCTCACCGTGCTTGGCCAGTTCGCTGGAGCCGGCCACGTTGGCTTCGAGATAGTAAGCGCCCCGCTTGGCCAAGCGTCGGCCTAGTGCTTCCATTTCGCCCGGCTCGCCGGTGGTGGTGTCGATGAAACAATGCCGGTCAGTCACCGCTTGGCCAAGTGCATCAATCACCCCGGCCACGACATCGCTCGTCGGTAGGCAGAGCAACACCGACTCGCATTGGCCCACCAGTTCGGTGGCATCGCCGCACATTGTCAGTCCGTTGACAACGGGAGCAGCAGGGTCATGTCCAAACACCTCCCAACCCTGCTTGACCAGGCATTGGCCGAGCGCCCCGCCCAGCAGTCCCACCCCGATGATGCCAACCCGTTGTGCCATTGTTTGTATGCGTCCGGGCTAATCCTTGATTTTTCCCTCCACGCCCTTGGGCATGAGGAGGATTCCCACCGCGCCGAACAGGTAAATCAAGCTGGTGATCCGGCCGATTTGCCGGAAGTCGTTGTCAAAATAGGCGATGAGCCCGGCGGTGACGAACACTGTTATGGCTGTGATGATGCGCCCGAAGTTGAAGCAGACGCCAGCCCCCACCGAACGCACACGCGTCACGAATAACTCCGGCAAAAACAACGGCAACCATCCGAAAAAGATGCCGCTGAAAAAGCCCAGCACCGCCGTCCACACGAGGAACATGACCGGCTCCGCCGGGCTGGAAAACCAAAACATGCACTGCGCGCTGCCGAGGCAAATCAGGCTGTTCAAAAAATAACTGCGCCGCCGTCCGACGAGACTGGCGATCCAGCCGCCCATGAAACTGCCGAAGATACCCGGCAGCGATCGCGCCATGACCACTTGCGCCTTCAGGTCATCCGACCCGGCATCCTCCGCCCATTTCACCGCCCAGTTTGAACTGCCCCACGAACCGAACAGTGGCACCGTCGCCAATAAAATCCCCACCAACGTAACCGCCAACATGCCTGACCGAAAAATTTCAACGGTATTCATATCAGGCTTAGCTTCCTCCGAAGTTTTTTCTGAATTTCCCATGCTCCGTTGAGCCAGCCAACGCGGTGATTCCGGCACGATCAGTGGCACCAGCAGACCCAGCACAATCGGCGCCGCGCCCATGAGCATCACCCAACGCCAGTCATCAACCGTCACCACGCGAAGTTTTCCTGCGACACCCACCATGAAAATACCGATGTTCGCTGCCGTGCCAATCACGCCCGCAAGCAGTGGTCGGGAGGCACTGGCCCAAGCTTCACTCATTAACGCCACACCGTTCGGCCACATCCCGCCCACGCCCATGCACACCACAAATCGCGCCACCAAAAGCTGCTCCGGCGACTGGACAAAGTAAGCCACAAAGGACACCCCCGAGTAGCAGCAGATCGCCGCCGTCATACCTTTCACGCGACCGAAGCGATCACCAATACGACCGAACATCAGGCCGCCCAGCGCCCCGCCAAACAACAATGCGCACACGTAGTAACCAAACCATTTACTGCTTGCCGCACCCAATCGTTTATCAGCTTCGGCCTGGGCCAACACCTGCAAATCCCCCTCGCCTGCTTCCTGGACCTGCTTTTGCGCAGCAGCTTGATCATCGGCCGTCACCTCAAACTGCTCGGTGCCGCGTAGCAAATCCTTGGCCGCCGAGCCCATTGAGAGCGACGTGATGCCCAGATGCATCCCAGCAAAAAACCAACCGAGGAAAGCCGCGATAATGATAATGTACCTGCCTGTCTGGGTAAGCTTGTGGATGGATTTGTTTTCGTTTGGATCTGGCACGATTGGCCTTTCGAGTTCGTTGAACGGGCGAATGATGCTGAAGACTTGCTGCTTCCGCAACAAATTGGTTTGGCCCGGCGAATGTCGCGTGAGACATTCCCAGCCCCGTATGATAACGGCAGACCAAAAATGATCCGGCTCGCGCTCATTGGCCAAGCAAAAGCGGCTAAATCGTACGGAGCCATCCGTACGCGACTGCACCGAGCGGCTTGGGCTGCGTTTGTACCGTTGACCGCCTCCGATGGCCAAGCAGGCCAGGCGCTTGGCCAAGCGACGACCGCCCCATCAACGGAAGCCCTGTTTACCGAACAAGCCAATGACTTTGACGCCGTCGTCATCGACGCCGATCCTGGCCAAGCGGCGAGCTTGGCCAAGGCCGCCGACGCCGGAAAACCGGCGCTCGCCGGCCCGTTGTTCGCCGACATCGCTGCGCTTGGCCAAGCGGACACCATGCTCATGCCGGCTCACACTTGGCGGTTTTTGCCGTCTATCCAGGCGGTCAAGCGCAGCCTCGACGCCGGAAAACTCGGCGAACCCGGACTGCTCCGCATCCACCGCTGGCTGCCGCCCAAGGCAACACCCGAGTCGCTCACCGAACGCATCCTGCCGGACGCTGACCTGGCCTGCTGGATGTTCGGCGGCGCTCCAGAAAAAGTCTGGACGCTGCAAACACCGAGTAACCCGGACTACATCCAGTTCCACCTCGGCTTCGCCAACGGCGGCATGGCGATGATCGACATTGCCTGTTCGCTCCCTGCGGGCGGCGACTACTTTTCGCTGTCGATAATCGGTGCCACCGGAGCGGCTTACGCTGACGATCATCACAACATGAACCTGCTCTACGCCGGTGACCAACCAAAAGCACTGCGCACCAGCGAAGGCCGCGCCGATCTCGCCGGGCAATTGCAGGAATTCGTCGATGCCATCCACGAACAACGCCAGGCCACCGTGATCCTCAAAGACGCCACGCGCGCCATCGCGGTGACCGAACAAATCATCGAGTCAGCAAACTCAAACCATGTGATCGAAAAAAAGGAGGACAGCTAATCGATGGCTGATTTGCGGAAAAAATTTCGAGTCGCCGTGTTGAGCCTGGTAAAGCACGACTACCTGCCGCGTGCCGTCGCCGCGCATCCGCGATTTGAATTGGTCGTCGTCACCGACGATGCCGGCCAGCCGGATTGGGTGCACGAACGCAACCAACGGTTCGCCGACGAGTTCGGCATCTCCTACTTGCGCGACATCGCCAAGGCGATCGCCGAATACGAAC
Source organism: Verrucomicrobiota bacterium (assembly GCA_015658765.1). GTDB lineage: Bacteria > Verrucomicrobiota > Verrucomicrobiia > Limisphaerales > UBA1096 > UBA1096. The sequence continues at coordinate 3,996 of DQOE01000248.1, forward strand.
TGGACATGGCGGTGGTCAGTTCCGAGGCCGAGCGGCATTGCGACCTCGCCGTCCGCGCCGCCGACGCAGGGCTGCACGTCATTGCCGACAAGCCGATGTCCACCCGCCTCTCCGAATGCGATCGCCTGGTCGAGGCCGTTCAGCAAAACAATGTGAAATTTCTGTTGTGGAATCGCAATTTCTTGCCTGCTGTCATCCAGGCCAAAGAAGTGGTTCAGTCGGGAGCGATCGGTGAACTGCACGCCATTCATGTTGACTTTTATTTTTCAAAAGACGCCGGCCCGCCCAAGGGCACCCGCCAGCACGGCGACCCGCCGATCAACTGGCTCGAGCGACAACTCGAGGCGCACGCCGATGGCTCCGACGGAGGCGTTGGCATCGAGGCGATGGGTGAGTTGCAGATCGAGGGCATCTATCCGCTCGGCTACATCCGCATGCTCACCGACGCGAATGTGCGGCGCGTGTTCGCCCGCACTGCGACACATTTCCATCAGGTCAATGTCGATAACCACGTGGATGACCTTGCCACGGTCTCGCTGGAACTTGACAACGGCATCGTCGGTTCGCTTTGCATCGGTCGCATCGGTGCGGCGAGCCACCCGGACATCGGCGAAATCAAGATTCACGCCATCGGCTCGAAAGGCGGGATTGTCATCAGCGAGGCCCGGCCGGAGGTCAGCATCCATTACCGCGACCAGCCGCCGCTGGAGTTCAAGAATGAACGCGTCGCCAACGAGAATGACTTCCTGCTGATGGACGACTTCGCCCGCGCACTCGACACCGGCTGCGAACCGATCCTCAATGCCAGGGGCGGGCGCGACATCGCCGCCACCGTTTTCGCCGCTGTCGAGTCCGGCAAAACCGGCCAACCGGTGGAGGTGACCCACTAAAATGACATCCGTTGAATTAAAAAAATCGCTGCATAACGGCGGGCCGGTTTTCGGGACACTGATCGTTTCGCCTTCCCCGTTCTGGCCGA
>DQOE01000337.1 GCA_015658765.1 Verrucomicrobiota bacterium
CTGGGCCAGGAAGAGAATCCGGAGATCAAGGACATCCTCAAGGGACTGAAGGTCACACGCAACGAGGCGACCGTCTCCATTCATTTCGCCATCGGTGTGGACAAGTTTTTCAAGTTGATCGACCCAGCGCTGAAGGAGATCGACATTGATCTTCCCTAGCCTTGATCCAGTATGCCACAGCTTCGTTGATGGCGGCTCCAACACAGGGCCAACCTGACTCAAGCCGTGAGTTTGCTCCGGCTCCAGACACCACGGAGCGCGACACGGCTCGGGCGGAGGAACTCGCCCTGGCCGTCGCCGCGAAGGAGGGCTGCATGGAGTCGTTCGAGCAACTGGTCGCCCGGCTCGAGGGCCGGTTGTTCGCATTTCTGTACCAAAAAACCTCGGACCATCATATTGCGCAGGACCTGCTGCAATCCACCTTCGTCACTGCCTACCGCAAACTGCACCGATACAATCCGCAATACGCCTTCACGACATGGATTTACACCATCGCCTCGCGGTTGGCCATCAACCACTTTCGCCGAAAGCGCCTTTTCGAGTCGGAGTACGCGGACGGAGTCACCGACACCACCCCCCGCAGCGAGTTGATCGCCAGCGAAAAGGCCGAGGGCGTCTGGAGCCGGGCCAGGACGCTGCTCCCCGTGAGCCAGTTCACCGCCTTGTGGCATTTTTATGGCGAAGGCCGAAACCTTGCCGAGACCGCGGACGTAATGAATAAGAGCGTCGGCTCGGTGAAAGTGCTGCTGCACCGCGCCCGCCGAAAACTGGCTGAAGTATTACCGACGAATGACACCCATTGACGGGCTAAACGAACAAACCGAACCATGAAAGACGAACCACAACCAAGCGCTTGGCCAGGTATCGAGGAGCGACTCCGTGATGAGGCCAAGCGGGATGAGCCAGATTTTCCGCCGTTTCTCCACCAGCGGATCATGGCGGCCATCTGCGCAGAGGCTGAAAAACAAGCCCGCCCAACGGTCGGTTTGGCCAAGGTGTGGCGCTGGGTTTTCGCCGGTGGCTTGGTCAGCATTGTCCTGGCCCTGGCTCTCAGGCCGGCCCCGGCCCCTCAAACGTTGGCCGACGCTCCCCAAAAAGTGTCCGAGTGGATAGTTTTGCTGGCAAACAGCGACGAGCAAATGGCCAACCTGATCTCCAAACGCGTATTGAATGACATGGTCAACAATCCCTACCAGCAGCAACTCGACTCGCTCAGTAACGAGTTCGAAAGCGCCCTTAATTTCACCCTCCGCATGATGCCCATCGAGGTCGCCCTGCGGTAGGAGCGCGCTCGAATGGTTTCCGGGTGTCCCCAATAACCGGCATGACCGGTATCCACTGTTTCGACCGTTCGATGGTCAGCCGATCCAGCTTCAGCGACAAGTGAAGGGCCCGGTCGAGGCTTTCGCCGGGATGCCTCTCAAGGATGCAGTCCAAATCAACATAACTTGCGCCGTGGCGGCGGCAGAATTCCTCGACCGCGGCGGCGGTGTGCGATATCCCGTGCCGGGTTAGGTGGCGAGCGATCTTGGCGCAATCGTGGTCGGTCAAAAAGTGACGGTACCGCCCGGCCAGCCGGAAGGGCCAAAACCAGGCGGGCTTGAGGTGCGAGGCCACGGCGACGGTTTGGTTCTGTTTCAGCAACCGGGCCACTGCCGGCAGTTGACGGGGATGGCTCACTTCATCGACGACCACCAGCCGGTTGCAGCGAATCCGCGCCGCATCCCAGGTTTTTTCCATCGTCCAAATCCATCGCTGGGGCTTGCCAGAAAACGCGGGGTGGTGATCGCAAAGGAACTTGAGCGCGGTGCTTTTGCCGGAGCCACTGATCCCGGCAAACACGATCAGCCGCGTCTGCCGGAAGTCCTCGCCTTCAAGCCCGAGGAAATCGTCGAACAGGATGGGGCTTTGTTCCGTTGCGGTATTCATGCTGTGAAAAAGTCCTCTCTCCGGAAATGAACGGTATCCCCCGCCAATTCCTGGTCCACGAAATCGTTATGGATTAGCTGCACCTCCCAGTAAATGAACAGGCCGTGCGACTCGGAAACCTCGCTGGGCGGATAGAGGACCTTGAACATCGGCTCGAACGACATTGAATCCCGGAAATGATTTTCCACCGGCTGGTTTTTCGGTATGAGCGTCACCTTCTTTGAGTAGAGCAGGACACCACGAACCGGTGTACTGAAACTCACCGTCCTCTGGTTGCTGCCTGAGCCACGCACGTATTTCCCTTTCTCCATGTTGCAGGCGACGATGCGCAGGGTGACGTCTTTCAGGTCCGTTCGCGAAACTCCGTAAAACAGGTCACTGACGGTATGCTCACTTTGGCGGTTAATGGATCCGGTAATCGGTTTGAACTTAAACGTCATGTACTTGCGTAGTTGCCGTCGAATGGCAAACCAGATTGCCGCACCAATGGCTCCACAACCGCTCAAGGCTTTGACAAGCGGCGATGAACCGTCTCCGTCACTGTCAAAATGTGAGTAAAAATAGGTGGCGTGCTCGGGTGAGAATTGATCGTGGTACCCGATAAGCATGTTCACCACAATCACAACCAAGCCAACGACCAGCAACCCAAGGGTGGCAATCTTGTTATGCGAGGGGATTGCCATCAGGTTTTTTGAAAAGGAAAAAATATCCTTTGGCTCGATCAGTTCATTGGTGTTGGTGAGAACCTCCCATTTTTTGAGGGCTTCCACCGGCAGATCCTTTTGAACCGAGGTGTCCTTCCGGATCAGCTTGTCGTTGATGACCAGTTCACCGAAACATTTGATCTCTATTTGCTCGCCGTCGTATTGGAAAGGGTGATCTTCCAGGACATGGTGGGGAATCGGAACAGTTACCTTCTCACCCCGGACGGTGAATTTGTGTTTGAACATTTCCTCCGTATCGTGGACGGGTCGGGAATCTTTCACCTGAACATGCCGCTTTATAGTAAAGGTAGCTTTTTTGCCGATTAACTCGGGATCTGGAATAATGAGTTTGGCGCGAAGCCCGGCGTGGGGCGGCTGCCTTGCTTCGCCTTTCTCCGGATCAAACGAGAAAAGGATATCAACATTTTTTGGCATGACTACGGATTGTTCGAGACGGAAATTATAGTTTACAGAGCAGCACCGTCAATCAGAGATAGAATCAAGCCGCCTGAGATTTTTCCCGTGTGAGTTCATCCTCTACATGATCCTCATCAAGCTGTCTCAACGAGCATCTGTCTAAAAAAACCAGTTTACAGCGTCATAAATTGATTTCCCTCAATAAAACAATACATATCAACATATCTTGATATGTTGATATGTTAGTTGACTCTCCCGGGGTTGATCGGTAGCCTGCCATTTCATGGACATCAATCCGTCCAACGGTAGACAACCAGCCCTGAGCGATCTCTTGGCCAAGCGCATCGTGATTCTTGATGGCGCGATGGGCACGATGATCCAGCAGCGCACGCTCGAGGAGGCTGATTTTCGGGGCGAACGGTTTGCTGACTGGGAGCGCGATCTCAAGGGCCACAACGACTTATTGGGTATCACCCAGCCGGAGGTGATCGGTTCCATTCACCGGTCCTATCTCGAGGCCGGGGCGGATATCATCGAGACGAACACCTTCAACTCCACCCGTATCGCCTTGGCCGATTACGCGATGGAGTCGCTGGCTTACGAACTGAACGTGGCCAACACCAAGTTGGCCCGCGCCGCCGCCGATGATGTGATGGCGGCGGATCCCGGCCGGCAATGTTTTGTCGCCGGTGCGCTTGGTCCGACCAATCGCACAGCCTCCATTTCGCCGGACGTCAACGACCCGGCCTTCCGCGCAGTGACATACGACCAGTTGGTCGAGGCGTACGTCGAGCAGGCCAAGGGCCTGGTCGAGGGCGGGGTGGATGTACTGCTGGTCGAGACGGTGTTCGACTCGCTCAATTCGCGGGCGGCGTTGTTCGCGCTCGAGTCGCTGTTCGACTCGCTTGGCCAACGGCTGCCGGTGATGCTGTCGTTCACCATCACCGACCAAAGTGGCCGCACACTCTCCGGCCAAACGGTTGAGGCGTACTGGAATTCCGTCGCCAACATCGACCTGCTCAGCGTCGGGATCAACTGCGCGCTTGGCCCGCAGGAGATGCGATCGCACATCGACGAGCTTTCGCGCATCGCACCGGTCAACATCAGCGCGCACCCGAACGCCGGTATGCCGAACCCGCTGCTGCCAACCGGTTTTCCCGAGACGCCCGAGTCGTTCGCGCCGCAGTTGCGCGAGTGGGCGGCTAACGGATGGCTGAACATCGTCGGCGGTTGCTGTGGCACGACGCCGGATCACATCCGTTGCATCGTCGAGTCGGTCAGCGACTGCGAGCCGCGCCGCTTGGCCAAGCCGGAGCCGTGGCTGCGGCTCAGTGGCATGGAGGCGTTGACGGTTCGCCCCGAGTCCAATTTCATCAACATCGGCGAGCGAAACAACGTCACCGGCTCGCCGCGTTTTGCCAAGCTGATCAAGAACGACCAGTACGAGGAGGCGCTGGCGGTCGCCCGGCAGCAGGTCGAGAACGGCGCGCAAATCATCGACGTCAACATGGACGAGAGCATGCTCGACTCCGAGGCGGCGATGGTGCGATTCCTGAATTTGATCGCCTCCGAGCCGGACATCTCGCGCGTGCCGATCATGGTCGACAGCTCGAAATGGTCAGTCATCGAGGCTGGTCTCAAGTGCTTGCAGGGCAAGGGGATCGTCAACTCGATCAGCCTCAAGGAGGGCGAGGAGCTGTTCCTAAAACAGGCGCGGCTGATCCGCCGGTACGGCGCGGCGGTGGTGGTGATGGCGTTCGACGGGCAGGGCCAAGCCGACAGCACCGAGCGTCGCGTTGAGATTTGCACGCGCTCGTACGATCTGCTGACGAAAGAAGTCGGTTTCCCGCCGGAGGACATTATTTTTGACCCGAACATCCTCACCGTCGCTACCGGCATGGAGGAGCACAACGACTACGCGGTGAGTTTCATCGAGGCCACGCGCATCATCAAGTCGACGCTGCCCTTGGCCAAGATCAGTGGCGGGGTCAGCAACATTTCGTTTTCGTTTCGCGGCAACAACGGCGTGCGGGAGGCGATGCACTCGGCGTTCCTCTACCACGCGATTCGCGCCGGGCTGGACATGGGCATCGTCAACGCCGGTTTGCTCGAGGTGTACGAGGAAATCCCACCCGACTTGCTTGAGCGCGTCGAGGACGTTCTGCTGAATCGCCGTTCCGATGCCACCGAGCGGCTCGTCGAGTTTGCCGAGACGGTCAAGCAACAGGGCAAGTCCGAGAAGGTGGCCGATGCCTGGCGCGAGGGAACCGTCGAGGAGCGGCTGAGCCACGCGCTCGTCAAGGGGATCGTCGAGCACATCGAGGCCGACACCGAGGAGGCGCGGCAAAAACTTGGACGCCCGATTCACGTCATCGAGGGGCCGTTGATGGACGGCATGAACGTCGTCGGCGACCTGTTCGGCGCGGGAAAAATGTTCCTGCCGCAAGTCGTCAAAAGCGCGCGTGTCATGAAAAAAGCAGTCGCTTATCTGCAACCGTTCATGGAGGAGGAGAAGGCCGAGACCGGCTCGTCGTCGCGCGGTAAAATCCTCATGGCCACCGTCAAGGGCGACGTGCACGACATCGGCAAAAACATCGTCGGCGTGGTGTTGCGCTGCAACAACTACGAGGTCATCGACCTTGGCGTGATGGTGCCGTGCGACAAGATTTTGAAGGCCGCCCGCGAGGAAAACGTGGACATGATTGGTCTCAGCGGGTTGATCACGCCGTCGCTCGACGAAATGAGCCACGTTGCGAAGGAGATGCACCGAGGGGGATTTGATTTGCCGCTGCTCATCGGCGGGGCGACGACCAGTCGCGAACACACCGCAGTGAAGATCGCGCCCGGCTACGAGCAGGGAACGCTGCACGTGCTCGACGCTTCCCGCGCTGTCGGCGTCGTCGGCAAATTATTGAGCGAAAACGGCCGTGAAGATTTCATCGCGACGAACACAACGTTGCAGGACGAACTCCGCGAAAAGCATTACAGCAAACGCAAAGCCAAGCCGCTGCTGCCGATCGCCAAGGTGCGCGCGCGCGCGACTCAAATCGACTGGCGCGCGGAGGACATCCCGCAGCCGGAGTTCACCGGCGTCCGCTCGGAGGACGACTTCCCGCTGGAGACGCTGGTTGAGTTCATCGACTGGTCGCCGTTCTTCCACGCGTGGGAGCTGCAGGGGCGTTACCCGAAAATTTTCGACGACGCGACCGTCGGCGACAAGGCGAAGGAGTTGTTCGACGACGCGAAGGAATTGCTCGACCGCATCGTCGGCGAAAAATTGTTCACGGCCAAGTGCGCGTACGGTTTTTTCCCGGCCAACCGCATCGGCGACGATGTGGAATTGTTCACCGACGACACGCGAACCAAGCGCTTGGCCAAGTTCCATTTTCTGCGCCAACAAAACGACAAGGCTTCCGGCGAAAACCACAGCTTGGCCGACTTCATCGCGCCGGGGGAAACCGGCTTGGCCGATCACTTGGGCGCGTTCGCCGTCACCGCCGGCCACGGGGTGGAGGAATTGGCCAAGGCGTTCGAGGCGGACAACGACGATTACAATGCCATCATGGCCAAGGCGCTCGGCGACCGCTTGGCCGAGGCCTTCGCCGAATGCCTCCATGCGCGTGCCCGCCGCGAGTGGGGTTTTGGTGCCGACGAAAAGCTCAGCAGCGACGAGTTGATCCGCGAAAAATATCGCGGCATCCGTCCCGCCGCCGGTTATCCCGCCTGCCCGGATCACACGGAGAAGGGGTTGCTGTGGGAGTTGCTCGACGCCGAGAAACACACCGGCATCAGCCTCACCGAAAGTTACGCCATGTGGCCGGCGAGCTCGGTGAGCGGATTGTACTTTGCGCATCCGCGAGCCAAATATTTTGGTGTCGGAAAAATCGACCGCGACCAGGTCGAGGACTGGGCCACGCGCAAAAACATGACCCTCGCCGACGCAGAGCGCTGGCTCGCCCCGAACCTCAACTATGATCCGCCCAAATAATTCGGCGATCTGACAAACTACCGCAAGTCGTCAACTTTGTTTTGTGTTCTCCCTCACCCCGGCCCTCTCCAGCTGGGAGAGGGAGTCGCCGCATCCGCGCCAGCGTCTTGGAGTGCGGTTCTCCGCACCGCCTTGGAACGCGCCCGAAAGCGGCAGGGACGGTCGCACTCCAAGACGCTCCCGCGACACACTTGCGTTGCTTGGCCAAGCGCGGGCTACTTGATTTCCTTCTCCCTCAGGGAGACGGTTGGCCGGAGGCCGGATGAGGGTGACCTCTCCGGTATTTTTTGCCTTGATGGGGAGGCTCGCTCCGTTTGCTCAAAACTGGCATCTTCCGGGCATGACGAGTGGCTTTGGATGGGGCCGTTTTTTTCTCCCGATTTGCCTCGGTTTGACTGGTGTTTGCTGGCCGCTTGGCGCTGAGCGGGGGGCGGAGACTCGCTTGGTTTTTGCGGAGCTTGCCGGCGAACCGGCGGCGGATGTCGCTGTGCGGCTTCGCGATCGGGGCTTGGCCAATCGCGAAATCGCCGAGGCCACCCGCGTTCGTATTGCCGAAATTGCAGCCCAGCAGGACGCGCTCGTGGCCAGGCTTGGCCAAGTCGGCGGCGTGGTCGAGGCACGGTTTAGCCGCTTGGTCAACGCGCTAAAGGTGCGGCTGCCGCCTGCCCATCTGGAGCGCCTACGACGACTCGACGGCGTCGTCGATGTCCGCCCGGTGGCGCAATTTCACCCGTCGACATTGACGAGCGTGCCGTTCATCGGCACGACGAAGGTCTGGAACCGCGGCAAGCTCTCCGCCACTGGCAAGGGGGTGCGCATTGGCATCATCGACTCCGGCATCGACTACAACCATGCGATGTTCGGCGGGAGTGGCGACGTGGCGGACTACACCAAGAACAACCCAGCGCGTGTCGAGCCCGGCACATTTCCCACCGAGAAAGTGGTCGGTGGCTATGACTTCGCCGGCGACGAGTACGATGGCACACAGACTCCGCGTCCGGACAGTGATCCGCTCGACTGCGAGGAGAACGGCCACGGCTCGCACGTGGCCGGCATCGCGGCGGGAATGGGCGTGCTGACCAACGGTGTGCCGTACTCGGGCGGTTACGGGGAGGAACTGAATATGGACAAGTTTCTGATCGGCCCCGGCGTGGCGCCGGAAGCCAAGCTGTACGCGCTGAAGGTGTTTGGCTGCAAGGGCACCACCGGCCTGTCGGTGGACGCGATGGAATGGGCGGCCGACCCGGACGCGGACGGCGACCTCAGCGACCGGCTCGACGTGGTAAACCTGTCGCTGGGCAACTCGTACACCCACCCGGAATTCGAGAACAACGCCGCCGCCCGCCTGTTCAAGCTGGGCTGTATCGTGGTGAGGGCGGCTGGGAACAGCGGGAACAATTTTTAC
>DQOE01000260.1 GCA_015658765.1 Verrucomicrobiota bacterium
GACGAGCGTGACAAGCTCCCGGTGCTGATCGCCGCAGCAGAGGAGAACGTGGCCGCGGTGGCAAAGGGCTTGGCCAAGCCGAAGGTTGCGGCGCAGCCTGAGTTGCCCCCGCCGACTCCGGCAAGTTCTCCGGGGGACGAACTAAAAGCATTCAAGCCGGCGGAGGGGTTTGCCGTGAATTTGTTCGCGTCGGAAAAACTCGGTGTGGCCAATCCTCTCACGATTCGCTGGGACGCAAAGGGCCGAATGTACGTCGCCTGCACCTGGTCGTATCCGCACCTGAAGCCGGGCGAGATTCCCAACGACAAAATCATCCAACTCACCGATACCGACGGCGACGGCCAGGCGGATCGCTCAACGGTGTTTGCTGACGGCCTCAACATCCCAACAGGGCTGGAGACTGCCGATGGTGGCGTGTATGTGGGACAGGGGACCGATTTGCTTTTCCTGAGGGATCTTGATGACGACGGCCATGCAGACGAGCGGCAAGTCCTGCTGAGCGGCTTTGGCACCGGCGACACGCATCAGGCGATCAACTCGTTTACGTGGAGCCCGGATGGCGAGCTGTTCTTCTGCCAGGGCGACGGCATCGAGTCACGGGTGGAAACACCGTGGGGCGTGTCGTCCCTCTATCAAGCCGGGGTGTATCGATTGCGACCGGGCCGCCTGCAACTCCACGGATTGCTTGACGATTTCATGGGGCCGGGGAATCCGTGGGGCATTGTGTTTGACGACTGGGGCCAGTCTCTGGTCGTCGATGGCGCGGGCGGCATCTCTTATCTCACGCCGGCATCGATTCCCGCGAAGCACCGATTGCGGCTCGACCGTATCGGCAATCCCGGGGGCTACTGTGGCGTGGAGATGATCAATGGCCGGCACATGCCGGAGTCGATGCGCGGCCAGTTTGTGCTGAATGATTACAAGTCGAACACCGTGCGCCGCTTCGCGCTGACGCCGGCCGGTTCCGGCTTCAAACTTGACTGGAAGGAGTCGGTGCTCAAGTCGAGCCACCGGAACTTTCGACCGGTGGACATCCGCATCGGCCCGGACGGTGCGATCTATATCGCCGACTTTTACAACACGATCATCTGCCATCAGGACGACTACTTCCGCGACCCGACGCGCGATTTGCACCACGGCCGCATCTGGCGGTTGACGGTGAAGGACCAACCGCTTGCCCCCAGGCCAAAGATCGAAGGCGCTGACTGGACGGAGTTGGTCGAGCAACTCAAATCTCCCGAGCGGTGGACGCGGCAACAGGCCAAGTTCAAGCTGGTCAGACATCATAAACCGTTTCAAGTGGGCGATATGGCCATCGGCTTTGTGGAAGATTTGGAGAAGGACGATCCGTTGCACGACCGTCACCTGCTCGAGGCGCTGGCGCTTTGCGCGATGGCCGAGGCCGTGGAGCCGCGCCTGCTCGAGCGTGTGCTGCGCGCGAAAGACCACCGGGCGCGAGCGTTCGCCGCCCGCATTGCGGGGCGTTGGCACGATCGCCTGGCCAACGCGCCCGGCTTGCTGAAACTTGCGGCGAACGATTCCCATCCGCTCGTGCGGCTCGAGGCGGTTTTGGCCTGCGGGCAGATGCCGCAAGCCGAGTGCATCAAGTTGGCAGCCCTCGCCGTGACGAACCATCCTCGCGACAAGTGGATCGACTACGCCTTCACACAAGCGGTGCGCCATCAGGAACCGGTTTGGATGGCGGCGTTGATGAGTGGCGAACTGGATTTCGGAGAAAACATCCGCGCACTGTCGGCCGTGCTGGAAAAAGGCGGCTCCAAAAAAATGCTCTCCAAGCTGATGAACCTGGCCAAGTCCGACGCGATCCATGCCGAGGGGCTCAAGTCGGTTTTTCAGGGCATCGCCACCCTCGGCGACCCGAACGAACTGCGGACAATTTTCGAGCCAAATTTCCACAAGACACCCGAAAGCCAAGCCGTTGCGTGGGCGGCGTTGAACGCCTCCCCGCGCGGCGTGAGACCGGAAGGCGACTTGGCGGCTGTACTCCGCTCGGCGTTGCGAAGTGACCAGACTGAATTGAGTGTGCAGGCGCTTGGCCTGATCGGCCGATGGCGGGTGAGCGGGTTGCACGGCGATGTCGTGGCGTTGGTTGACAACACAAGGGCGGCGATGCCGACCCGCCTGGCGGCGGTCCGGGCGCTTGGCCTGTTGGGCGGCGATGACGCCCAGCGCCTAGCCAAGCTGATCGATTCCGGCGATGCGACGGAGGAACTGAAACTGGCCGCGCTCGACAGCCTGAGCCGTGTTGACATGAGCGCGGCGGCGAGTCGCGGTGCGGCGTTGCTGGCGCTTGGCCGGGCGACAACCGGGGTGCTGTCGCCGTTTTTGAACCGCGAGGGTGGCGGCCCGGCGCTGACGGCAGCCTTGGCCAGGCGCAAACCCGGAGCGGCTCCGGCGGCGGTGGCCTTGGCCAAGCTCCAGTCGCTTGGCAGCAACGAAACGGGGTTGATGAATCTTTTGAGCCAGGCGGCCGGCATCGAAAACACCGTGCCGGCTTACAGCGCGGAGTTTGTCGCCGCGCTGGCCAAGGAGTCGGCAAAGGGCGACGCCGCGAACGGCCGTCAAACGTTTCAGGCGGCCGGTTGCGCGGTGTGCCACAAAATCAGCCCGGCGACGAATAACGGCATTCCGTTTATCGGGCCGGAACTC
>DQOE01000329.1 GCA_015658765.1 Verrucomicrobiota bacterium
CGGCCGGGAATCTGGCTGCCGGTCATGAACAGCGTCATGCCGGGCGAGTGGTTGATCGCCTCGGTGTGCATCGACTTGATGAAACAAATCTCGTCGGCGACCGCGCCAATGCCGGGCAGCAGTTCGCTGAGCCAGGCGCCGCCCTGCCCGTGCCGGCTGAATGTGAACTCCGTCGGCTGGATCGCCAGCTTTTGCTTGGCGGTCATCGTCGTCAATCGTTGGCCCATGCGCACGGACGGCGGCAGTTCCCTGCCACGCCACGCCTGCAGGCCCGGTTTGTAGTCGAAAAGGTCGGTGTGGGAGGGCGCGCCGGACTGGGTGAGATAAATCACTCGCTTGGCCTTGGCTGCAAACCGCGGGAAACCCGCCCGCCCGCCGCCCGTCACCGCTTGGCCAAGGCCGGGCCCGAGCAACGAGGCCAGGGCCGCCGCACCGATGCCGGCCGCACCACGCCCAAGGAACTCGCGCCGTGTATGCGCCAACCGGTTTTCCGCCAACAGATCCATTCTTGAACGGGGCTGAAACTACACCGATCGCTTGGCCAAGTGCAAGCGGCGGCACTATCGACTCAGTCGATGGATCCATTGATTTTATCAATTGGCGGAAATTGGCGGTGGCGGGTAAGCTGTTGCCCGGCAACCAATAAAATGGAAAACGCAAACTCAACCAACAGCCGGCCAGAGGGATCTCTCCGAGGATTCTGGAGCCTCTTCATTACCCAGTTTCAGGGTGCCTTTAGCGATAATCTCTATAAATTTTTAGCAATTTACTTCGTGATGAAGACTTATCAGGGGGACAAGGATAAAATCGATTCACTTATACCGATTATTGGTGCGGTCTTTTCTCTTCCTTTCATCATCTTCTCTTTATTGGGTGGTTATCTTTCGGATCGGTATTCCAAGAAATATGTCGCTGTTGGGACGAAGGTTGCCGAGGTGCTGATTATGGTCATAGCGACTATGGCATTAATGAAAGGAAACTTAAATTTCATCATAGGAGTGATCTTTCTGATGAGTACCCAGAGTGCTTTTTTCGGCCCGGCTAAATACGGAAGTCTGCCTGAGTTGTTACCTCCAGAAAAGTTATCCTGGGGAAATGGAGTGATTGGCATGGGAACCAATATGGCGGTCATTTTCGGAATGGTGGCAGCTGGGTATATTTCCGAAAAGTATGGTGTTAACACGCAGGAGGCTGGGCTTTTATTGGTGATTTTAGCTGTCATTGGTTTAATCTTCAGCTTAGGTATCACTAAGGTTCCTCCATCAAACGAAGCGAATCAGCCTCAGCCAAATTTTTTGGGAGCCGTTAAAGAGTTGTTTCATAAGGTGAAACGAATTTTTCCGGACCGACCTCTATTCTATGCTGTGCTCGGTGAGATTTATTTTTATTTCATTGCAGCGATGATTCAGATGCATGTGGTTATATATGCATTAGAATACCTTAAATTAGAAGAACTGGAAAGCAGCTATTTGCAAGCCACTATTGCGGTGGGTATTGCAGCGGGATGTTTAGTTGCGGGTTATGTTTCAGGAAAAAAAATTGAGTATGGCCTTATCCCATTGGGTGCTTTGGGAATGGTGGTTTTCTCATGTCTTATGTCATTGGAAGACCCTCCAAATTGGTGGGCCTATGCTAATATTGGAGGTCTCGGGTTCTTCGGTGGTTTTTATCTAATACCCATCTTGGCGATGATTCAGCAACGGCCCGACAAAAAGGATAAAGGTACTGTTGTGGCTACCGCGTCAATGTTGACTTTTGTCGGAATCTTTCTTTCTGCTTTAACTTACTATCTTTTGACCTCGAGTGATTTTTTGGGTCTTTCAGAACCCCAGACCTTCTTGGCTATTGGGGTGCTAACGTTACTGGGGACAGGATATATTATTTATCTACTGCCTGATTCGCTTGTTAGGCTGGTTGGTTTTTTTGTCACCAGGACGATTTATCGAATTAAGGTGGTGGGGCGGGACAACATCCCGGAGCGGGGAGGGGCGTTATTTGTTTGCAACCACCTGTCATTCATCGATGTGCTGCTGTTGCAGGCGTCCACCGACCGGCCGATTCGCTTTATTATGTATGCGGGGTACATGAAACAAAAAGTGATGGGAACCTTTGCGCGGATCATGAAGTCCATCCCGATTTCCTCCGAGTCGCGGCCGCGTGACCTGATTAAGTCGCTCAAGGTCGCGAGCCAGGCGATTCGCGACGGGGAGGTGGTCTGTATTTTTGCCGAGGGTCAGATCACGCGCACGGGGCAGATGCTGCCGTTCCGGCGCGGCTATGAGAAAATCATGAAGGACGTCGATGCACCGATCATCCCGATTCACCTCGACGGCGTGTGGGGCAGTATTTTCAGTTACGCAAAAACCCGTTTTTTCTGGAAGCTGCCCCGGCGCATCCCGTACCGCGTGACAGTGAGCTACGGTGCTGCGCTACCGCACGACGCTGACCCGGCCAAGGTGCGTGAGGCGGTGCAGGAACTCGGCGCGGACGCCTGGGCGCATCGCAAGCGTTACATGAAGCCGCTGCACCGGAGTCTCGTGCGGGCGTTCAGGAAACATCCGTTCCGGTTTTTTGCGGCAGACGCCAAGCGCGGCAGCATAAGTTGCGGCGGCGCGCTGGTCGGCACGGTTGCGCTTGGCCGGGCGCTGCGCCGCAGGTGGGAGGGGCAGGAGATGGTCGGCATCCTCATGCCACCGACGGTCGCCGGTGCGCTGGTCAACTACGCCGCCTCGCTGACGGGCCGGGTGCCGGTGAACCTGAATTACACCCTCTCGGCGGAGGCGCTGGGCTCGTGCATCGAGCAGTGCAACATCCGCACGGTGGTCACGTCGAGAGCGTTCCTCGAGCAGTTGAAACTCGACGTGCCGGTGGAGACGATTTTGCTCGAGGACATCGCCAAGTCGATCGGCATTGGCCGCAAGCTCGCCGCCGCCCTGGCCGCTGCGCTGTTGCCTGTTGGGCTGCTGGAGAGGCTTCTCGGCAGCAAACACAAGGCAGCGATGGACGACCTGGCCACGGTCATTTTCTCGAGCGGCAGCACCGGCGCACCCAAGGGCGTGATGCTCTCGCACTACAACGTCGTCTCGAACATTCAGCAGATTGGCCAGGCGTTTGCGCTGGATCGGAATGACCGGATTCTCGGCATCCTGCCGTTTTTCCACTCGTTCGGCTTCACCGGCACGTTGTGGCTGCCGCCGCTGCTCGGCTCGGGCGCGGTGTATCACCCAAATCCGGTCGATGGCCGCGGCATCGGCGAGCTGGTGGGCGAGCACCGGGTAACGTTTCTGCTGGCCACACCGACATTCCTGCAGATTTACATCCGCGC
>DQOE01000345.1 GCA_015658765.1 Verrucomicrobiota bacterium
ACGGGGGCATCGTCGCCGAGGCCGACAGTCTTCTTGAAATCGTCCGGGCGACCCAAAGCGAGTGGGTGGGCATCAATCTCGACACTGGCAATTTCCACACCGATGACGTTTACGGCGACATCGCCAGCTGCGTGCCGCACGCCGTGAACGTGCAGCTCAAGGTGCAAGTCCAACCGCGCGGCGCGAAACAAAAAAGCGCTGCTGACGTAGGTCGACTCGTCAAGATTCTTCGCGATGGCGGCTATCAAGGATTCGTCGTACTCGAGTACGAAGCGCAGGAGAACCCGTGGGTCGCCGTGCCCAAGTGGCTCGACAAACTCAAGGAAGCCATCGGTTGATGCTGTCTCCGGCACGCCTTGGCTAAGCGCACCATGAGCGAGGCTGATTTACGCGGGAAACTCAACCCGACGCTGCAACCGGTGCCCGGCAGTCAGCACTTACGCTTCGTCGGCGACACGATCCGGTTCGAGTTGTCGATGGCCCAGACCACTGCCGCCCCCCGCAAGGTGTGCCTCCGCACCACGCTTGGCCAAGCGCGGGAGGTATTGCGGTCAATCATCGACCCGGTCGAGTCCGGCAGCACACCGACGGACGAAGGCTGGCGTGACCTCGAGATGTCGCCCGACGACGGCGCTTGGCGCATCGACGTGCCGCTGAACCAAGCCGGTTTTTTCAAGGCGACTGCCCACGTCCGCGACGCGTCCGGTTTCCACCACTGGGTTGAGGGCAAAAACATCACGATCAGCGTCCACCCGGCGCACACCCGTTTCGGGAACACTATTTACTGCGCCTTCCCGCGCCTGTTCGGTGCGACCAAAACCACCAACCAACCGGCCACCGCGCCGCTCGATGAGCGTTTGGCCAAGTTCGAGGACGGCGGCTGGACGATCATCCCGCCAAGCGGAACGCTGCGCGACTTGACGGCCGAGTTGCCGCACATCCTTGGCCGCCTCAAATGCAAGTGGCTGCACCTGCTCCCCATCAACCCAGCGCCGACCACTCTCGACGCGCGCATGGGCCGTTACGGCAGCCCTTACGCCGCGCTCGACCTCACGGCGATCGATCCGGCGTTGGTTGAGTTCGACCGCGAAACAACCGGCATCGACCAGTTCGTTGAGTTGGCCGATGAGACGCACCGACTCGGCGGCTACCTCATGCTCGACCTCGTCATCAACCACACCGGCTGGGGGAGTGTGCTGCAGGAAAATCACCCCGAATGGTTTCGCCGCCTAGACGATGGCAAGTTCGAAAACCCCGGCGCTTGGGGCGTGATTTGGGAAGACCTCGTCGAGATCGACCCCGGGCCGGTTTCGCTTTGGAGACAGTTGGAGGAAGCATTCCTGACGTGGTGCCGCCGTGGTGTCGATGGCTTCCGCTGCGACGCCGGCTACAAGGTGCCGTTGCCGGTTTGGCGCTATATCACCGCAAAAGTTCGCCTGGAATTTCCGGACACTGTTTTTCTGCTTGAGGGCCTCGGCGGCGGCTGGGACGACACCGAAACACGCCTCACCGAGGGCGGCATGCAATGGGCCTACTCGGAGCTGTTCCAGGAATTCTCCGGCAGCCAAGTCGCCGGTTATCTCGACCATGCGCTCAAGCAGGGCAGCCGAATCGGCCTGCTCGTTCATTACAGCGAAACGCACGACAACAATCGCTTGGCCGAAAAAGGCCGCGACTGGTCGCTGCTCCGAAACCGGCTCAGCGCGCTCACAAGCATCAACGGCGCTTACGGCTTCACGTGCGGCGTCGAGTGGCTGGCCGAACAAAAAATATACGTCCACGGCTGCGCCGGTTTGAACTGGGGCGCGGACGTAAACATCGTCGCCGAACTCGCCGAACTGAACGAGTTGCTCGCCACGCACCCATGCTTCCGCGACGGCACAAAACTCACCCGGCTCAGCCCGCACGAGTCGCCTGTGTTCGCCCTGCTGCGCGAATCCAAAAACGGCGACGACCTGCTCATCCTCGCCAACCTCGACTGCGACAAAGAAAACGCACTTGAGTTGGCCCTGCCGCCCGCTTGGCAACAACCAACCGACCTCCTTGGCCAAGCGCCGCCGAACACCGACAACATCCTCTCCCTGCGGGAGAGGGAGAGCGCTTCGAATACCACAAGATTTCGCTTGGCCAAGGGCGCCGTTCACTGCCTGCAACACAGCAAGCCAAAACCAACCGAGCCACCGATCCCCGAACGCCTCGCGGAATGCGTTCAATCCGGCATCCATTCCGACGCTTACCCAAGCGTGATCCGTTGGACTGTCAGCAATGCTAACCGAGTCACGATGGTTCCGGCCGGGCACGACTTGCTCATCGAGCACGATTCCCCGTTCCGTGTTTGCTTAAGCGATAATGAAAGCCTATCTGATTCAATCAATCGACAAAGCCAATTCGTCAACGGCAGCCACTTCGCGCTTCTCGAATGCCTTTGTCGAAACGAGACTTGGAATCTTGAGTTGATCGCTTACGGCAACAAAACTTGCCGCATTTCATCGGCCATTGAGTTTCTCCCGGTCGAACCGGACGTGGCTTCGTTCTTTTTTGATTTTGAATTGCTGAACTGCGGGCAGTTGCCGATGAGCCTGCTCACCAACGGGCGGGGAGCCATGTCCCGAATGAGCGCGTGGCTGGGTGAATCACAGTCCAAGTACGATTGCGTGCTGGCGGCCAATCTGCACCCGACCCTGCCGGTGGATCGATGGGTGATGGCCAAGCGACTTCGCGCCTGGGTGGAAGTGAATGGTTTTCTGGCTGAACTGGACCGCACACGCATGATCTCATTTGGCGCGGGAGAGCGTACTTGTTGGCGACTCGAAGTTCCGGCAGGCGAGGGGCGTTCCGTTCAGCTTAAAATTACAGCAGACATGCCTCGCGGGCAAAACGCGATCCAGTTTCGGTTTGAGGCAGAGGGGATTGGGCAAGAAGACAAGGTGGAGGCAACCGTTCGCTTGGACATTGAGGATCGAAGTTTTCATGAGGAAACGAAGCTCGACGCCGAAACCAAGAAGCATTTTCGTGAAGCGACCCTCCCGTTGGCCGAGGGCGTTGGTTTCGAGTTCGTCCCATCGAGTGGGCGTCGCTTGGTTGCCCTCGCAACTTGCGGCCGTTTTTTTCCCGAGGAGGAATGGTGTCGCGACATCCCGCATCCAGTCGAAGCGTCTCGCGGCCAAGTTGCCAGCGGCGACGCCTTCAGCCCCGGATGGTTTCAACTGCCCATACAGTTTGGGCAAAAGGCCGAGTTGCTGATCTCAATCAACGAGCCGACTGAGCAAGCGCTTGGCCAAGCGGATTGCCCAGATGAAATTGGTTGGGATGACGATTGGGATGGCTTTGGCCAAGCGCTGAACTCTGCGATGAATGCGTTCGTGGTGCAGCGTGGCGAGGGCAAGTCGATCATTGCCGGGTACCCCTGGTTTTTGGACTGGGGCCGCGACTCGCTGATTGCCGTTCGAGGCCTGATTGCCGCCGGGCGGCTGGACGATGCACGGGCCGTTGTCGGTTTGTTCGCGTCACATGAAAAGGCCGGCACGATTCCTAACGCTATTTTTGGCGATAACGACTCTAACCGCGAAACGTCCGACGCGCCGCTTTGGCTGGCGTTGGCGATCGAGGAGTTGGCGGACAAATCGGGTGAAGCTTTTTACGCTCAAAAAGTGGGCGAGGGGAGTCGGACGTTCCTTTCCGTCGTTAAAAGCATCGGGGAAAGTTACAGCGGCGGAACCCCCAAAGGCATACGGATGGATGCTGAATCGTGCTTGGTTTTCAGCCCGGTGCATTTCACTTGGATGGACACCAATCATCCGGCCGGCACGCAGCGCGTGGGGTATCCGGTTGAAATTCAGGCGCTGTGGATTCGGCTGCTTGCCCACTTGGCCAAGCTGGAACCAAGCGGCGGGTGGTCCTCGCGCTTGGCCAAGGCCGAGCAAAGTTTCGTCGATTTGTTTTGGTCCGATGAGCGCGGTTGGCTTGCCGACTGTCTCCTGGCCAAGCAGGGGCAACCCGCCGCCGAGGCGACGACCGACGCGAACCTTCGCTGCAACCTCCTGATCGCCGTCAGCTTGGGAGTCATCAGCGGCTCGATCGCCCGGGCCAACGTCGATGCGGCCATCCGGCACTTGCTCGTTCCCGGTGCGGTGCGTTCGCTCGCTCCGTTGCCAGCGCAGACGCCGCACGAGGTTCGGCACGACGGCGAACTGCTCAACGACCCGGCAAATCCCTATTGGGGACACTACGAGGGTGACGAGGATGCGCGCCGCAAACCGGCCTACCACAACGGCACAGCTTGGACTTGGTTTCTGCCGCAGTTTTGCGAGGCGCTCGTTCGCGCCTGGCCAAGCGATCCCGGCGCTGTCGAGGCGGCCAAGGGCTACTTGGGAAGTGTCGCTGGGTTAATGAACGAGGGTTGCTTTGGCCAGGTGCCGGAGATTCTCGACGGGGACGCCCCGCACCGGCAACGGGGTTGCGATGCCCAAGCGTGGGGTGTGTCGGAAGCGCTCCGCGTGTGGCATCTGCTCGACGAGCTTACTTGAGTTTTTGCAACCGGGCGACGCCGTAACGCTTGGCGATGCGTTGGTTGGCTTCGTCCAGCTGCTCGGCGTCGAGGATGATTTTTTGAACGGAGCTTCCTTTGTTGAACTGGAAGACGTGAAAGCCGTCCTGCGGGTTTTCGAGCGCACCAATCAGGTCGTCCAGTTTGGAGATTTGCCTGCCGTTTGCGCGGTCGAGGACAAGGTTTTGCGTGTTCCGTTCCTGATATCCGATGTTGTAGCTATCCGGCAATACTAGCGACAAAACCACCAGGGACGGCTGGTCTTTTTTGGCTTTCTGTTTGTTGTAGTAAACCAGCCGGAACGGGGCGGTTCGCTGCCAGTTAGCACCCCAACTGCTTAGGAATTCCGCCGAGAGCGGCACGAACACCAACCCGCCGGCGATCACGTAGGTGGGTTCCTTGCCAACGGGGCCGTCGATGATGAGGTTTTTTGAGAAATCAGCCTTCGGCAGGACGTAATCGATTTCCTGTTTCTCGCCGTCCCGCCAGATTTTGAATTTAACAATGTCGCCCGCCCATTTTTTGCGGCAGGCAAGGTATTCCATAATGACATGACCGTAATCGGGGTCGAGGTAATCCCCCTGTATGTCGATAGGGTAGCCGTCAATCTCGAGAATAATATCGTGCAGCTTGAGCGGCGACTTGGTTCCCGGGCGGGTTGACGGCTTGATGAGCAGCACGCCGCCGGCCTGGCCGCTGAACTCAAAATATTTTGTCGTGGCGGGATTTGATACCGGCTGCCAAACGAAGTCGAAAAAACCAAGACCCCGATAGTCGTCGGAGGCGCGTTTCTCGAGGATGGATGTGATGAACGGGGCGGGGATCACCGAGCACGTGCTGCCGGATTTGCTGGCCACAAGGCCGACGACGCGACCGCCCGACACCATGAGTTCACCCCTGCCGGCGCCCTCCATTTCCGAGCTGGCTTTCATCTCGATGCGTGGCGCTTGGTTGAAATTGGCGTCCGCCACGCTGAAGCGGCTGAACTCCGCCGCGCGCCGCTCGATGTTCCCGCCGCGCCAACGCACGATCTGCAGGTTTCTCTTCAGTTCGTTTGCATGGGCGAAACGCACCGGCGCCAACCCCTCCCAAAACGCCGGGTCGCTGACGGCGACGACGGCGAGGTTTGCCTGGTAATCAACCCACTCGACGCTGCCGTTGTACCATTTGCCGCGACCGCCTTTTTGCAGTCGAACCAATGTGCGGTTGGCCAAGCCCTGGGCGGTTGTCAGTATTTCGTTGCCCTCGATGACGGTTCCAAGCTTGGCTGCGGTTTGCGCCCGCTTATCCCACGGGATGCGGAAGTTGAAGTTATTACGCGTGATGTCAAAAGTAACGATGCTCGCCTGCCAGTCCGGCTCGGGGGCGTCCTGACTGAAAACAGCGGAGGCCGTCGCGAAGATGCAGGAGGCTAAAATTAGTGGAGTTTTAATTTTCATAGGCGGCGATCGGTTTGGATGCCGTAGGTTGAAAGAATTTCAGGGTTGGCCAGTTCAGCCCGGGTGTTGTCCAGGCACTCCACGGTGCCCGAGATAAATTGAATCATGTGCTGCGGTTTTGTGTTTTCCTCGAAAGCAGCGATCACATCCTCGAGGGTTTCGATGCGTTTGCCGTTGATCGTGTCGATCATCGCCCGACTGGCCAGGCGCATGTCTGCGTTTACCGGGTGCGCCAGGGTCGTGGCAAGGACAACTGGCTCCTTGCGAACCTTGGCCGGCGTCTCGTTGCGCCGGTAGTACAGCTCGTAAATCATCTCCGAATTCGCCACACCGCGCCAGTTGCGCCCGAAGGTTTTCACGTAATCGAGCGTAAGCGGCGTAAAGACCAGTCCGGCGAAAACAAAATATCGGGGCGGGGCGTCATACAGGTTGCCGATGTTGATGTCATCGTCGCGCACTTCCATTGGCACCGCAACAGCGACCTCTTTGTTGTCACGCCAGATCTTCAGCTTAAGTTTCTCACCCTTCTGAGGCACCTGAAATGCGGTGGTGCAGTAGACGCGATTGCCTTCCAGCAGGATCGTGCCGTCGCTGCCAACGGCATGTTCCCCGACCGCGAGGATGACGTCGTCCTTTTTCAGGAGGCCCGCCTTCTCTGTGTAATCGGCGAGGCTGTCAATCCTCGCGCCGTCGCCGGTGACCGGCAGGCCGAGATAACGGCGATACGCCGGGTTTTGAAGGGAAACAATCCGGACACCGGCCTTGGGGAAGCCGTCGTATTTGCCGTCGCTTACGTCCTCGAGAAAATGATTGATCACGGCCGACGGAATGAAGAAACCGGTGTTCTCCAGTCCCGGAGTGCCCATGAAGGCGATTCCCACCACCTCGTCGCCCTGGAAAACCGGCCCGCCGCTGTTGCCGGGGTTGATGGCGGCATCCGTCTGCACAGACAGGAACGCCCTGTTGCCGATGTGCACGTAATTCTGCATCTCGATGCGGGAGACAACACCCCGGGTATAGCTGATCTGTTCGCCTCCGGCCGGGTAACCGCAGGTCACCACTGTGGACTGAACTTTCGGCAACCCGCCAAGGGGCAGGGGCTTGAGTCCGTCAAAAAAACCGGGAGTGTCCACCTTGAGCACAGCCAGGTCGCATTCGTGGGAGATGTATTCAACACGGGCAAGCCATGGTCGGGGATCCTGAAACCGACGCAAAACAATCTGCTTGGCCCAACTGACAACGTGGGCGTTGGTCATGACACGATCGCCGTCGATCACAAACCCGGTGCCACTGGAGCCGGCCACTGGGTTGTTTCGCCACGGGGCATCCCAAATCGGGGTCTGGCTGTACACCAACACCTGAACGACAGAGCGCCCCATGTCCGCCGCCGAGGCCAAGCCGGTCAGGAATGCAAAAAACAGGGTCGTGAAGAGAATTCTCACGCGGGAAAACTGCTGGCCAACCCGCAGACGGTCAAGGGGAAAGAAAAACGCTCGGCGGGGAACCGGGCGTTTGTGGAATGTTTTGCGCTTGGCCAACCGCTTGGTATTAGGCCAAGGCGGCCTGGGCGGCGGCCAAGCGGGCCACCGGCACGCGGAAGGGCGAGCAGCTCACGTAGTTCAGGCCAAGGCCGTAGCAGAACTTCACGCTGCTGGGTTCGCCGCCGTGCTCGCCGCAGATGCCCAGCTTGATGTTTTTGCGGGTGCTGCGGCCCTTGGTCACGGCGATCTCCATCAACTGGCCAACGCCGGTTTGGTCGATCACGGCGAACGGGTTGTTCGTGACGATTTCCTGCTCCTCGTAGTTCGGCAGGAAGGAACCGGAGTCGTCGCGGCTCATGCCCATGGTCATTTGGGTGAGATCGTTTGTGCCGAAGCTGAAGAACTCGGCGACCTCGGCCACCTCGTCGGCGGTCAGCGCGCCACGCGGCACCTCGATCATCGTTCCGACGAGGTACTTGAGTTTCACGCCTTTTTCTTTGCTGACCTCCTTGGCTACGCGGCGGACGATCTCGGTCTGCAACTCGAGTTCCTTCTTGAAGCCAACGAGCGGCACCATGATCTCCGGGTTCACTTTGATCTTTTTCTTCTGCATGTTGGCGGCGGCCTCGAAGATGGCGCGTACCTGCATCTCGGCGATCTCCGGGTAGGAGATGGCCAGGCGGCATCCGCGGTGGCCAAGCATGGGGTTGAACTCGTGCAACTCGTCGACGCGCTGCTTGATCTCGGCTGGCTTGACCTTGAGCTTTTTGGCCAAGTCGCCGATCTGCTTGGCATCGTGCGGGAGGAACTCGTGTAACGGCGGGTCGAGCAAACGAATCGTGCCCGGCAGACCGTTGAGCGCCTTGAAGATGCCCTCGAAATCCTTGCGCTGGTAGGGGAGCAGTTTCTTGATTGCCTTGCGCCGGTCGGCCTCGTTGTCGGCGAGGATCATTTGGCGGACGGCGTCGATGCGGTCGCCCTCGAAGAACATGTGCTCGGTTCGGCACAGGCCGACCCCGGTCGCGCCGAATGCGATGGCGTTTTTCACCTGGTCCGGTGAGTCGGCGTTGGTGCGAACCTGCATCTTGGCGGCCTTGGCGCACCAAGCCATGATCTGCGTGAAGTTTTTGTACGTCCGACTGCGCTTGGCTGCGGCCTTGTTCTCGAGCAGGCCTTGGACGACTTCCGACGGGGCGGTCTTGACTTCGCCCGCGTAAATCTCGCCGCTGGTGCCGTCGATTGAGAGGAAATCACCTTCCTTAAAGTTCGTTTTGCCGATCTTCATCGTGCGCTTGGCATAGTTGATCTGCACGCCGGCAGCGCCGCAAACGCAGATTTTACCCATTTGCCGGGCGACGAGCGCCGCGTGGGAACTGACGCCGCCGCGTGCGGTGAGAATGCCGTTGGCGGCGATCATGCCGCGCAAATCCTCCGGGGACGTCTCGAGGCGGACGAGCAACACTTCCTCGCCCTTGGCCTTGGCCGCCTCGGCGCGGTCGGCGTTGAAGTACACTTTGCCAGTGGCGGCACCCGGGCCAGCCGGGAGGCCCTTGGCGATGGTTTTGACCTTCTTCACCGCCGCCAGGTCAAAGACCGGGGCGAGCAACTGATCCAAGTCGTCCGCCGGGATGCGTGTCACCGCGTCTTTCCAGGTGATCAGTTTTTCTTTCACCATCTCGCAGGCGATGCGTACAGCGGCCAAGCCGGTGCGTTTGCCGTTGCGGGTCTGGAGCATGAACACTTTTTCCTCCTCGATGGTGAACTCGAAGTCCTGCACGTCGCGGAAATGTTTCTCGAGCACCTTGCAGATGCGGAGCAGTTCCTTGTGCGCGCTGGGCAAAACTTTCTTAAGGCCGACAACGGGATCCGGTGTGCGGACGCCGGCTACCACGTCTTCGCCTTGGGCGTTCATCATGAACTCGCCCCAGAAAACGTTTTCGCCGGTGGCGGGGTCGCGGGTGAAGGCGACGCCGGAGCCGGAGTTGTCGCCGGAGTTGCCGAACACCATCGATTGCACGTTGACCGCCGTGCCCCACTCTACCGGGATGTTGTACTTGCGGCGGTAAACGATGGCGCGGTCGTTCATCCAAGAACTGAACACAGCGCCGACCGAGCCGCGAAGCTGATCCCATGGATCATTCGGGAACGCCTTGCCGGTGCGGCTCTTCACGAGCTTCTTGAACTCGGCGACGAGCACCTGCAAATCCTCGGCGGAAAGATCGGTGTCATCGGCGTGAGCGTTGCCGAGGAGTTTCTTCTTCACCTGCTCGATGAGGATCTCGAACGGCTCCTCGTCCTCGGTCGGCAGTTTTTGCACGCCCATGACGACGTCGCCGTACATCTGGATAAAGCGCCGGTAGCTGTCCCAGGCGAAGCGGGCGTTGCCGCTGGACTTGGCCAAGGCCTCGACCGTCTCGTCGTTCAGGCCAAGGTTGAGAATGGTGTCCATCATGCCCGGCATTGACTCGCGCGCGCCGGAGCGGACGGAGAGCAGGAGCGGGTTCTTTTTGTCGCCGAACTTCTGGCCGAGTTGCCGCTCCATCCGGGCGATCCCATCCTCCATTTGCTTTTGCAGCACTTTGGGGTACGACTTTTTGTGGTCGTTGTAGTAGGTGCAGACCTCGGTGGTGATGGTGCATCCCGGAGGCACCGGGAGACCGATGCGTGTCATCTCGGCGAGGTTCGCGCCCTTGCCGCCGAGGAGCGCCTTCATCTTGCCGTTGCCGTCGGTTTTTTTGCCGAAGTGATAGACGTATTTTGTAGCTTTTTTTGCTGCCATAAACTTTGTTTTGATTGGGGGTGCCAGGTGTGAAGCCCCGGCAAAAGAGCGCGGAGACTACCAAGGAAAGTTTGGGAGTCAAACCAATCCAACGATACGCCGGGGTCGGTTTGGTTTAATATCCGCTTGGCCAAGCGCTTGGCCTGTCGGCATTGGCAACCGGTGGGGGCGTGTGATAGTTTGCGCGGGTGAGTTCGGAAGTCGAGGAGACAGAAAGCAGGCCGCTGAAGCTGGTGAACTGCATGTCGTGCGGGGCCAACGCCTTTATTCCCGGCGAACTGCGACCGCTGGAGACAACGGACTGCACCAAGTGCGGCGCGGAGCTGATGATGCCGATGATGCTCGAGCATTTTGAGTTGAACTCGAGAATCGCCGCGGGCGGAATGGGCACGGTTTACCGGGCCACCGACAGGGTGCTCAAGCGGGATGTTGCGATCAAGCTGATGCAACCGGAACTGGCCGACGACGAGGAAGGGCTCGAGTCGTTTTACGCCGAGGCACGGGCGGTGGCCCGCCTGAACCACACGAACATCATCCATCTTTACCAGTTTGGGCGATACAATGAGCAGCTTTATCTCGTGATGGAACTGGCGCTGGCCGGAAGCTTGGATCGCTTGATCGACCAGCTCGGCACCGTCCCGGAATTGCGCGTGCTCGACATTGGGATAAAGATTTCGTCCGCGCTGGACACCGCGCTCAAGAACAAG
The DNA here is from genome assembly GCA_015658765.1 of Verrucomicrobiota bacterium. Classification (GTDB taxonomy): domain Bacteria; phylum Verrucomicrobiota; class Verrucomicrobiia; order Limisphaerales; family UBA1096; genus UBA1096. The sequence goes on from DQOE01000345.1 coordinate 10,953, forward strand.
CTGCTCCACCGCGACATCAAGCCGGGCAATATTCTTTTCAACATCAACAAGGAGCCGAAGCTGGTTGACTTCGGCTTGGCCTGCAAATCCGAGGTGGGGGTGGATTATTCCGAGCAGATTTGGGGCACGCCGTACTACATCGCGCCCGAGAAGTTAAGGCGCGAACCGGAAACATTCCTCGCTGACATGTACAGTTTGGCCGGAACCCTTTATCACTCCCTTACGGGTCAAACCCCATTCGAGGCACCCGAGATTGACGACGTGGTCCTGGCACATCTGAACAAGCCGCTGACACCGCCGCATAAACTGGTTCCGTCCATTACCCGCCCGACGAGCGATGCCATCGTCCGCGCCATGGACAAGTCACCGGCCAACCGTTACCAGTCGTACGATGAATTCATCATGGCGCTGACCGCCGCCCGCAGCGAGTTGCTTCGCAGCCAACTCGCCCCGCTATCTTCGTCCAAGCCGAGCCGTGCCAAGCCCGCCGCTGCCAAGGAGGCCGCGCCCGCTCGCGGTTGGTTTCGACGGGGCAAATAGCCGAAGACGCTACTTCGAATGCAAACTTCCCCCAGTCAAAGCGCTGAAGATTACTTGGAACGGATCCTGGAACTTGTCCAGGAAACGGGCCAAGCCCGGGTGGTCGACATCGCCAACTCACTCAAAATTCGTCAGGCATCGGTCACCAACATGGTCAAGAAACTCTGCGAGACGGGGTTCGTGGAGCATGAAAAATACAAGCGCGGACTGGTGCTGACAAAGGAGGGCAGGGAGGTCGCGGAGCGGATACAGCGGCGGCACGCGACATTGTCCCGTTTTTTTTCACTGCTCGAACTCGATGGCGAAACACAGCAACGGGACATAGAGGGGATCGAGCATCACCTGAGCCGCGACACGGTGAGCTCGCTCGAGGATCTCGCCTCATTTTTTGAGAGCAACCCGGAGGTGTTGAAAAGCTTCCTGAAAAGCCGCACCCAACCGGAGTAACCGCTGGAAAAGGGACACGGATTGTTTTCGGGAATCCTAAAATCGAAATCCTAAACAAATTCCAAATCGGAAAAAAACCCGCGAAATCCGTGTCCCGACATTGACTCCGGAAATCGTCTTGAATCCTGAAAATCTGCGTCCCCGCTTGACGCGTCCCTGCGTCCCCTAGCTGATCTTCGGCAGGCTGGCGGCGGCGATGGCTTGGCCGTGGCGTTTCTCGGTCTCGTCCGGGATGTGAAACTTGATGCGCTTGGCCAAGTCGGGGAACTCCGCTTCCATCACTTCCTTGGAGCGCTCGATAATGTGTTCGCCGCCGGGGCCGGTGGTCACGCGGCCGAGCAGAAGTACGTATTCGTAGACATAAAACTCCGCGTAATGCGCTAGCGAGTAGCCGAGATATATCCCGATGGCGTCGTAAATTTTCAGCGCTCGCTCGTCTCCCTGCTCCATGAGCGCCTGCACGATCTTCAGTTGTTCCGGCAGTTTTAGCGTCTCGTCGTACTCTATGCCGGAGGCCGGCAGAAGGCGGCCCACGGCTTGTTGCGAAAAGTATTGCGCGCCGCAGCCGAGGTCGCCCGACCACTCGTCCGCCGGCGCCTGGGGATGCAAATCAACCGGCGCAAAAGCCAGTTCACTGAGCCACGTGGTGATGTTTCCCTCCATGTCGATGTAGCCGCCGCCTTGGCTCGTGCCCATGGCGATGCCAAGCACGCCGTTCTTCCCCATGGCCATCGAGCCGGCCAACGCGGTGACTTCGCCGTCGTTGATCACGTCAAGCGGCACCCCCCATTCCTCGGCGATTTTGAGAAACATGTCCCTGACTTTTTCGTCGAAAAGCTCCGTGCCGACACCGCGAAACAGCGAGGCCCACGTCACCCGGTTGTGCGAGTAACACCCGGCGGCGCTCCCGCCGATGGCGTCCACGCGGGGCAGATGCTCGGCGGCGCGCTTGAGTGAATCCATGATGCCCTTGTAGTGGTAATCCGGGTTGGGCTCGAAGTAGGGGTCCCAGACGATTTCCTCGCTGAACTTCACTACGCCGTCGATGACTGCCGCCGCTTTTCGGTCGCTGCCGCCGAGGTCGAATCCGATCCGGCAACCGTCGAGGTTGCGCCCGATCGGCCGGGCCTCGGAATGTTCCGCCGGCAATTCAGCGCAGCCAACCACCTCGATCGATTGCCCGTTGTTCCGAACACCGATCACGTCGTCGTCAAATTTGCCGAACGCATTTGCCCTGTAATGTTCCTGAAGCCGGGGCACGAGGCTCTCGGCACCGCTCAGGTGGATTTTCCAGCCGCCGCGCTGCCAGAGCAGAAACTTCACGATACGCTCGACATGCCGGAAGTTGTTTTCCGCAAGCGCGTGATCCTCCGGGAAGACCACTGTTCGATGGTGGAAAACGGAGCCGTCGGCTTGCTCCAGTGCGATCCCGATATCGACCGGCGAGCCAGTGTCGCGTGCGGCCTGCTCGAAGGCTCGGTTGGCCAGGATCGCCGGGCGGTAGGTGGGGTGGAGTTTGGGGAGGAATTTCGGTTCGGGTAACAGGTTTGTCTCGCTTATCACGGGGCGCGGATAATTTGACAACTCACCCCGCATTGCAAGGCCGCTTGTTGAAGCGAGGCCCGGGAGGGGCGAGTTCCACCTTGCTCCATTTTTTCGGACGAGGTGGAACTCGCCCCTCCCGGTTCATCTAGCCCTTGGCCAAGCGGAGGATTTCGATGAGCGTGTCTCCGTGCTTGAGGGTCTTTTTTTGTTCCCATGGCGCGGCGAACTCCAGCGTGTCGCGCTTGGTGTGGCCAAGGACGAACAGGCCGCCGTGCTCCAGCAACGCGGGGAGGTTCTCGTCGTCGAGCATTTGCTGGGCGAACGACTCAGAACGCTTGTTGATGTTTTTGTCGCCGTAGGGAGGGTCGGCCAGGATGAGGTTGAATTTGGCCCCGCTGCCGCGCAGTTGGCCAAGCGCGACGAACGCATCCATGGTTTTGAACTGCGCTTGGCCAAGCGGGGCACCGATCGCCCGGGCGTTGGCCTGCATGATTCGGGCGTGCTTGGCGGACAATTCGACGAATGTGGCCGAGGCTGCGCCGCGACTGAGGCACTCGAGCCCCAACGCACCGGTGCCGGCGAACAGTTCCAGCACCCGCCCACCCTCGGCAAAACCGGCCAAGCTGTTGAAGATGGCCAGTCGCACTTTGTCCGGCGTGGGACGAACCCCGAGCCCCTTGGGAACCTTGATTGTTGCGCCAGCCGATGTGCCTCCGATGATCCGCATCCGTGCCGGGAGTGTCGCGCTTGGCCAAGTGGGTTGCAACCCGGTGGGTCAAATTGGCACAAAATAATCTTTTTTGCGTTTGACCGTTCATGGCCGGGGGGAGTAGTATCCCTGTCCTTTTTTGAAGGAACATGATCGATTTTCAATATATCCGAAAAAAACAGAAGGGGTTATTCTTTGTGATAGCCGCTCTGGTCGTCTTTAGTTTTGTCATTCTGTTCACTCCAAATGCCGAGGAGATTGTCTTCGGCCAAGGGCGCCAGTCGGAGACCGGCGTTTACGGCCAACTGGACGGAGAGACCGTAACCCGAGGCCAATGGATCGAGGCGCGAAACATCGTTATTGCCGAGATGGGCCCCCAGTCTAGAGGAATACCCGAAAGCTTTCTGAACAGTCGCGCGGTGCAGGTCTTGGGAGAAAAAGCCTTGATGAAACGATATGGCATCGACCCCAGCCAGAACGACTCGGATAAGTGGATTTCACAAATCGTCGATAGCAGTCTTGAAAGATTACCCGCAGATTCACGGCCTGCCCGGTTGGAGTGGTTGTCCAGTCTGGCTTCATACTACGGGGGAGACGCCCAACTTGAGGCACACGCGCGGTATCAGGTGGGTGTGAATCAGTTACGGAGTTTAGCCGGGCTCTCCGGTGTGCTGGTGTCAACCAAGGAGGCGGAAATTAAATTCCGCAAAGAAAACGAGCAGTACGAGGCGGAGGCGATTTTCCTGAGCCACACCAACTATCTCACGCTCGTTCAACCAACCGATGAGCAGATTAAAAAACATTACACCAACACGCTCGCGAACAACCGCATCTCCGAGCGAAGGCAGGTGTCGTATGTGACTTTTCCAGCGACAAACTACCTCGACGAGGCAGAGAAAAAATTCAACGAGCTGAAGTCAGCACAACGAGAGTCACTTTTGCAGGCTTACTGGGAGGGGGTAACCAACTTGGCGGGATACAAAACCAACGGCATCCCCAACTTGGCCAAGGAGATCGCCACCTTGCGAACGAACGTGTACAAGGGCATGAAAGCCGAGGAAGCCGTTGCCTCCATTCGGTCAGATATCCTGACCACTTCCAATGGCCTCAAGTC
>DQOE01000144.1 GCA_015658765.1 Verrucomicrobiota bacterium
ACCACCGGCGGCTCGACCGGCGTGCCGGTGGGGTTTCATTTGCAGAAGGGCGTCAGCCGGCCGAAGGAGCAGGCGTTCCTTGAGGCCAACTGGCGTCGAGCCGGCTATGTTGACAAGGCGCGGCTCGCGCTGATCCGGGGCCATGTGACCGACTCGCGAGCCAAAGACAACATCATCGCGCACGACGCCACGCGCGACTGGCTGATGCTTTCGTCGTATCACCTCACCGACGAGCGCATCCCCGAGTACCTCGAGGCGCTGGAAAAGTTTCAGCCGGACTTTTTGAATATCTACCCGTCGGCGGCGTTGCAGCTCGCCGAGTATTTGCAGCGGCACGATCAGCGTTGGCGCACGCCGCTCCAGGGCGTGCTATGCGGCTCGGAGCAGTTGACGCTGTCACAGAAACGACTCCTCGAGGGTGTGTTCCAGTGTCGCGTGCTGCGCTGGTACGGCCACGCCGAGCGCGTCGTCCTCGCCGCCGAGGGGACGTACTCGGATCTGTTTTATTTTTGGCCGCATTACGGCTTCGTTGAGTTTGGCGAACCGGACGGGGACGGCCTGCGGGAAGTCATCGGCACGACGTTTCACAATATGGCCATGCCGCTCGTGCGATACCGCACCGGCGACTTCGTGCGCCTGGCCAAACCGGATGCGCGGCGGGAATACGCCTGGCCTGCCGTTGAGGAGATCGCCGGGCGCGGGCAGGAATTTCTTGTCACCGGCTCGGGGCGGCGCATCTCGCTGACCGCCTTCAATATGCACGACGCGATCTTCGACGGGCTGTATGCCGTGCAGTTTTTCCAGTCGGAACAGGGCGTGGCGGAGTTTCGCTACATCCCGTCGCCGGAGTTTCACGCGTCGCGGCTGCCGCAGATTGAGGACGGCATCCGGCGCAAGCTTGGCGACGACTTCCGGCTGGTGCTGCGCGAGGTCGGGGAGGTCGAAAAGACGCCCCGCGGCAAGCAAACCTGGCTCATCAGCCGGCTCTGATTCCCGCTTGGCCAAGCGGGCCGGATGGGCGTATGGTCGCCGGGCGATGCTACAAACCAAAGCTGCACGAAGAATTCTCCACGGCGTGGTGCTCGGGGTGTTGTTGGTGAACCTGGCGATCGGGGCCAAGGTCTATTCCGAGTCCGACGCCAACTCGAGCGCCAACGATCCCCACGCCAATCTCGACCTGTTCGTCAACGTACTCGAGCGCATCCGGCGCGACTACGTCGATGGCGGCGAGTTGACGTACGAGGACCTCGTCCACGGCGCGCTGCGGGGCATGATCGGCATGCTCGACCCGCACAGCGAGTTCATGCCGCCCACCCGTTACTCGCACCTCATGGACGACACCGAGGGCCGGTTCGGCGGCGTCGGCGTGCACATCAACATTCAGGACGGCTACCTCACCGTACTCGCTCCGATGGAGGACACACCGGCCTACGAGGCCGGCATCATGTCAGGCGATCGCATCGTGAAGATTGAGGGCAAAAACGCCCGCAACATCTCGATGCCGGAGGCGGTCGACAAGCTACGCGGCAAGCCGGGCTCGAAAGTCAAAATGACATTTTTCCGGCCGTCCACCCGTGAGGACATCGAGGTCACTCTCAAGCGCGCACTGATCAAGGTGGCTACCGTCAAGGACATCAACAACCAGCGCAAGTTCACCGTCGACGAAAACAAGATCGGCTATGTGCGGCTGACGCAGTTTGGCGAGGCGACCTCGCGCGACCTGGAGGAGGCGCTGCGCAAACTCGAGCTTGAGGACATGAAGGGACTCGTGCTCGACCTGCGCCACAACCCCGGAGGACTGCTCGACCAGGCGATCAGGGTTTGTGAAAAATTTCTGGCCAAGGGCGAGCCGATCGTCACCACCGAGGGACGCCGCGAACACGAGAACTCCGAGCACAAGTCGTCCGGCCGCCATGCCCGTCCCGACCTGCCGCTGGTCGTGCTGGTGAACCGGTTCAGTGCCAGCGCATCGGAGATTGTTGCCGGCTGCCTCAAGGACAACGACCGCGCCAAGATCGTCGGCGAAAAAACCTTCGGCAAAGGCTCGGTGCAAAAGATTCTGCCAATCAACGGCCAGCACGGAGCCGCGCTGCGACTGACCACCGCCAAGTATTACACGCCGAGCCACAAGGTCATTCACGGCCACGGTATCGAGCCGCATCACAAGTTGAAAATGAGCCGCGAAGACGAAGAATTGCTCTTCCTCCAGCGCACGCCGGGGGGGCTCAAGATGGTGGCTGAGGATCGCCGTGAAGCCGTCGGAACCTTCGTCGATCCGCAGTTGGCCAAGGCGATTGAACTGCTAGTGGGCAAGAAACAGATCCAAGCCAAGGCAGAGCCGGAAGAGGAAAAACCGGCCGAAAAACCGGCCGAAAAACCCAATGAAAAGGCCAAACCTGAGAAGGAGGCCAAACCTGAGAAGGAGGCCAAACCTGAGGAGGAGGCCAAACCTGAGAAGGAGGCCAAACCTGAGAAGGAGGCCAAGCCGGAAGCCGAGGAAAAGCCGGCCGACAAGCCGGAATGATTTCGCCGCTTGGCCAAGCGAGACTGTTCCCCTCCCATGCTGTTGCTGGCCATCGAGACGTCGTGTGACGAAACCAGCGTCGCCGTGCTGCGCGATGGCTGTGTTCTCGCCAACGCGGTTTCCTCCCAGATAAAACTTCACGAGGAGTACGGCGGCGTGGTGCCGGAACTCGCCTCGCGCGAGCACCTGCGCAACCTCATGCCGGTCGCCCGCCAGGCGCTTGGCCAAGCGGACGTCGCCCCCGGCGAACTCGACGCGATCGCGGCGACTCGTGGGCCGGGTTTGCCGGGCGCGCTGCTGGTTGGCCTGCGCGCGGCACAGGGCTTGGCGTTCGCTCTGGCCAAGCCGTTCGTCGGCATCCATCATCACGAGGCGCACCTCTACTCGCCGTGGATCGGCGGCGAGCCGTTGTCGCTGTCTCTCGACGACTTTCAGCCGAACGTTTCGCTCATCGTCAGCGGCGGCCATACGATGCTCGTACACGTCACCGCACCGCTGGAGCATCGCGTGCTCGGCGGCACGGTGGACGACGCGGCCGGCGAGTGCTTCGACAAGGCTGCCAAGCTGATCGGCCTGCCGTATCCCGGCGGCCCCGAGCTGGATCGCCTAGCCAACGAGGGCGACGGCAGCGCGCACAAATTCCCGCGACCCATGATGCGCGACGACTCGCACGACTTCAGTTTCAGCGGGCTCAAGACATCGGTGCGCTATTTCATCCGCGACAACCCGGACGTGCTCGAGGACGGCCAGCGGCTCCGCAACCTTTGCGCCGGCGTGCAGGCGGCGATCGTCGAGGTGCTCGTCGCCAAGACAATCCGCGCGGCGAAAAAGCTCAGCGCAAAATGCGTCACCGCCTCCGGCGGCGTGACATGCAACAGCGGCTTACGAGCGGCCTTGGGCGCGGCGTGTGAGCGGGAGGGCTTTGTGTTGCGCCTGGCCAATCCAACGCTCTGCACCGACAACGCGGCAATGGTCGGCATGATAGCCCACATGCACCTTGCCAAGGGCACCGCCGCCACCTCACTCGACGCTGAAATCGCCCCCGGCTGGAAGCTCGCCGAGAGCGCCGTTTGCTAACGGCGTAACATGACAATCCTTTCCGATTGGCTTCGGCTCCAGTACACCTTGGCCAAGCGATATGGGAGATTACGATTTTGACGTCGCCGTGATCGGCGGAGGCAGCGCCGGCTACGCCGCGGCGCGCACCACGGCCGCCGCCGGCAAACGCACCGTCATCATCGAGGCCGGCGGGGAACTGGGCGGGCTCTGCATCCTGCGCGGTTGCATGCCGACGAAAGCGTTGCTGCACGCGGCCGATGTGCGGTTCCAGGCCCGGCGCTCGAAGCTCTGGGGGCTCGAACCGGGCGAAATCGGCTTCGATTATGCGGCGGTGATGCGGCGCAAAGCAGCGATGGTCGAGGAGTTTGCCAGCTATCGGCGCGGCCAACTGCAGGACGGCCGCTTCGAGTTGATCCGCGCCCTGGCCATGTTCCGCGACCCGCACACGCTCGAGCTGGACGACGGCCAAACGGTCACCGCCGGCCACCTCATGATTTCCACCGGCTCGCGGGTCGCCGAGCTGCCGCTGCCGGGCTTGGCCAAGCTCGGCTGCATCACCAGCGACGACGCCCTGCGGCTCGAGTCGCTGCCCCAGTCGATCATCGTGCTTGGCGGCGGCGCGGTGGCGGTCGAGTTCACCCAGTTTTTTGCGCGATTCGATGTCGAAGTGACGCTGCTCCAGCGCAGCCCGCACATCCTCAAGGCGTTCGACGACGATGTCGCCGGCGAAGTCGAGGCCGCCTTCCGCGACGAAGGCATTACCGTCCACACCGGCTGCTCTCTCACCGACGCGCGGCAGGACGGCAACGAAAAAGTGATCGCGTTCGAGCGCGACGGCGGGCAACACGAAGTCCGCGCCGAGGCGGTGTTTCACGGGTTGGGCCGATCGCCGAACACCGGGTCGCTCGCGCTCGAGAACGGCGGCGTCGAGACCGACAACGGCCGCATCCTCTGTGACGCCCACATGCGAACCAGCGCGCCGCACATTTTCGCCGGGGGCGATTGCACCGGCCCGCACGAGATAGTGCACCTCGCCATTCAGCAGGGCGAGGTCGCCGCGCATAACATCCTGCACCCCGGCGGGCTGCACTCGATGGATTACCGGATGCTCATCAGCGT
>DQOE01000431.1 GCA_015658765.1 Verrucomicrobiota bacterium
ATGTGGGCGCCGGTGGCGTTGGTGTAGACGGCGTAGAGGCTTTGGCTGGCGGTCATGAACAGCCGGTTGCGTTTGCGGCCGCCGAAGCAGACGTTCGAGCAGATCTCGGGCAACAATATTTGCCCGATGCGATCGCCGTTCGGGGCGAAGATGTGCACGCCGTCGTAGCCGGCACCAACCCAGCCGGCACTGGCCCAAATGTTGCCATCCACGTCAGCGCGAATGCCGTCGGCACCGCCCGCTGCTTCCTGCTTGGGCGCATTCTTTTGGGCCAGTTCTTCGGTTGTTGCCAGTCTGGCTCCCCCTTGAGCTTTCATGGCTCTCATCGAGGCGAACTCTTTTCCGTTTTTCAGCTTCGCGCCGTCGACGTCCCACACTTTGATGTTTTTCCCGGAGCCAGAGTCGGCGACGTAGAGTTTGCTCAAGTCGGGCGAGAAGCAGAGACCGTTTGGCTTGTGAATATCGTCCGTTAATTTCGTGATTTTTCCGCTTTTGGCGTCGATGCGGTAGACGGCTTCCTTGAGTTCGAGCGGGCCTTTGTTGCCTTCGTAGTCCGACAGGCTGCCGTAGCCGGGGTCGGTGAACCAAATCGAGTCGTCGCCGCGATGCACGACCGCGTCGTTCGGCGCATTGAACGGTTTGCCGTCGAACGTGGCCGCCAGCACGGTCTCGGTGCCGTCGTACTCGTAGCGCACCACGCGTCGGTGTCCGTGCTGGCAGGAGATCTGCCGGCCCCGGTAGTCGAACGTGTTGCCGTTGCTGTTGCCGCTGGGTTTGCGGAACACACTCACGCGGTTGTCGTCCTCGATCCAGCGCAGTTGCACGTCGTTGGGGATGTCGCTGAAAACCACGTACCGACCGACGCCGTTCCAGGCGCAGCCCTCGGTCCAAAGGGCGTTCGGGCTGGTGTAGAGCCGCTGCACCGGCGTGTTGCCGATTTTGTATTTGTCGAAGCGCGGGTCGAGCGAAATAAGGTCGGGGTCGGGGTAGCGCGTCGGGTTTTGGCCGGTCCAATCACGAGCGGTGGCGGTGGCCAGGCTGGCACCGGCGACTGCTGCGGTGGCGAGAAAATTTCTACGATCGATGTGGATCTTGCTCATAATATTTTAGGGTTAAACGGTGGCGCACAGCATCGCTTGGCCAAGCGGTGGGCGCAAGAAAAAGCTCGCGCTCTGCCAAGCGATTCCGTTGGATGGCTCCAGGCAATGGCCGACGAATTTCCAAGAATGTTCCGCGTTCGGCAGCAGTTCGATGCCACGCCGCCGGTCGATGTTGCCGCCTCGGTCGTTGATGGGTTTGCGGCGATTCGCGGGCAGTTGAAGCCGGGGATGCGGATCGCTGTCGGCGTAGGGAGCCGGGGCATTTCGAACTTGGGCAAGGTCGTCGCAGCCGTCATCGGCGAGTTGAAAAGTGCCGGTGCGGAGCCGTTCATTCTCCCGGCGATGGGCAGCCACGGCGGCGCGACGCCGGAAGGGCAGGCCGGGTTGCTCGCCGACTACGGCGTCACCGAGGCGTCGATGGGCGTGCCGGTTCGTGCCTCGATGGAGGCCGGGTCGCTTGGCCAAGTGGAGGGCGGACAGGACGTGCCGTGGAGCCGCGAGGCGTTGGCGGCGGACGGCGTCATCGTGATCAACCGAGTCAAGCCGCACACCGACTTTGCCGGGCCGATGGGCAGCGGGCTGACCAAGATGCTCGTCGTCGGCCTGGGCAAACACGCCGGTGCCTCGGCGTACCACGCGGCCGCGCTCACGCTCGGCTACGAGGCGGCGTTGATGCGCTTGGCCAAGGTGGTTTTTGCGCGGGCGCCGGTCCTCGGCGGCGTGGCCATTGTCGAGAACGCGATGCACGACACGGCTCGTGTCGAGGTGCTTGCGGCCGACGCGATTCCCGGGCGCGAGCCGGAGCTTTGCGCCGAGGCGGCGACGATGATGCCGGCGCTGCCGTTCGACGAAATCGACCTGCTGATCGTCGATCAAATCGGCAAAAACATCAGCGGCACCGGCATGGACACCAACACGATCGGCCGCGGCGTGCACGGCTATAATCTCATGCCGGGGGACGCGTTGGCCAAGCCGTTCATCTGGCGGATTTTCGTGCGCGGCCTGACGCCGGAGACACACGGCAACGCCATCGGCATCGGCTTGGCTGAGGCGACGACCAAGCGGCTGGTTGCCGGGGTGGACGCCGCCGCGCTGCGCACCAACGTGCTCACGTCGCGTGCTGTCCAGTGCGCCAAGTTGCCGATGGATTTTGCGACCGACGCCGAGGCGATCCGCGCCATGCTGGCGTCGCTGCCCGATTCCGATCCTGCCAAGGCGCGGGTGGTGCGCATCCGCGACACGCTTTCGCTTGGCACGCTCGAGGTCTCCGCCGCATTGGCCGCCGAGGTGGCGGCGCATCCCGCGGTCGAGCCGCTTGGCCAAGCGGAGCCGATGCAGTTCGGGGTTGACGGCAATCTGTCGCCACTGGAATTGGACTGAGTTGCGCGTGCGAACGTCATCGACAAGTGGCGGCGCTTGGCTATCTTCTGTCGCCATCAATGGGGGTTCCTTTTTTGAAAATACGATTCGTTAACGGACTGTTTGTTCAGCTTGGCCTGTTTGGGTTGGTGATTGCCGCGGCGCTTGCCCGGGAACCCAACGACGAGTGGGTCGAGACGGACATCACCGCGCGGGCCGGGTTGCGATACGACGTCGTCCGGTTCGCCGCCAAGCCGGGCCAGGCGATCCGGGTAAAACTCATCAACGGCGACGACATGGCGCACAACCTCGTCTTCACAAAGCCCGGCCAGCGGCAAGCTGTGGCCACCGCCGCGCTCGCGCTGGGCGTTGATGGTGAGGCGAAAAACTGGGTGCCCGATCATGATGCGGTTTTGTGGTCGACGCCGGTGCTGCCGCCGGGAGAGCAGCATGTGCTGCAGTTCACCGCGCCGGTGGAACCGGGAATTTATCCGTACGTCTGCACGTACCCCGGGCACGGCTTCCTGATGTACGGTGCGATGTACGTCGGTGTTTCGATGCCGGAATTGGCCACGGATCAACACGTACCCGAACTGGCCCGGCAGGGGAAAGCGGCTCAAAAACAGTTTCACGCCTGGGGACATAAACGTCCGCTGATGTATCGCATTTTCATGCCGGACGCTTCCCCGGCAGCGATCGCTGTGGGGCTGAAACACGGGCAGAATTACTGCTGGGACGCCGGGCAGTGCCGGTTGCGATACGCGTGGTACGGTGGGTTTGTCGATCCGTCGCCGGTGTGGCGCGGCAACGGCAACGGCTTGGCCGGGGTCTTGGGCACGAAGTATTGGGAGTCAGAGATGCCCGGCACGATCCGGGTGGGTGGCGGTGATTCCGAGCCGGAGTTTTTGGGCTACAAAAAAGTCGATGGCCAGCCGGAGTTCCATTTCCGCGTCAACGACACGGACGTGTATGAATTGATCACTCCACTTCATTCGATCATTGGGATTCAACGTTCATTTCGAATCCCGAACAACACGCAGCCGGTCTCGCTTCCGGTCGGCCCGACGAGCCGGGTGGCTTTTGAGCACAGCGCGGGCAAACTCGAGAATGGCCTGCTGACGTTGTCCGCAGAAGAGGCCAGGGCGTTTACCGTTTTCATCGGGTTGATCAAGTAAGTCACGATGAGAGTTACAGGACGAATACTGACAATTGCTGGGTTGGTTGCGGCTGTTTCCATGCGTGCGGCGGGCATCGGCGACTATTACTCGCTGGAAAACATCGCCACGCCCAAGGGGCTCGATCCGCAAGTCGGCGGGCTGGACTTCATGCCGAACGGGCGCTTGGTTGCCTGTTTTCACCGTGGCGAGGTGTACACGTACGATCCCGGCAAGGGCGAGTGGAGGTTATTCGCCGATGGGCTGCAGGAGCCGCTTGGCATCGTGGCGATAAACGACCGCGAAGTCGTCGTCATGCAGCGGCCGGAGTTGACGCGCATCACTGACACCGACGGCGACGGCGAGGCGGATCAGTACAAAACGGTGTGCGACGATTTTGGCATGACCGGCAACTACCACGAGTTCGCCTTTGGGCCGGCGCGGGATGCGCGCGGCAACTTGTACGTCGGTCTGAATCTGGCCTCTAGTGGAGCGAGCATCCGGCCGGAGTTGCGGGGGGAGTTTCGCCACTACGGACAGTCGCGCGAAGGCTTCAAGGCCAGCAGCTACGGTAGGGCGTCCGGCCGCATGTACACGGCCACGCCGTACCGCGGCTGGGTGTTGAAGATCACCCCGGAGGGCGAAATGACACCGTTTGCGCCCGGTTTTCGGTCGCCAAACGGGGTGGGTTTCGACCTCGATGGGCGGTTGTTTGTGACCGACAACCAGGGCGACTGGCTGGGCACGAGCAAACTGTTTCACGTGCAGCGCGGGAAATTTTACGGACACCCGGCGAGTTTGGCATGGACGAATGAATGGAAGAAGGGGCGCAACCCGCTGAAGGTTGCTTCAGCCGAATTTGATGCCAAACGCATCCGCGCAACAGTGCTTTTCCCTCATGGGTTGATGGCCAACAGCCCGACCCAGCCGATCCCCGATTCTTCCGGCGGCAAATTTGGCCCGTTCGCCGCTCAACTGTTCGTCGGCGAAATGAACCGGGCGCGGATCGTGCGCGTGATGTTGGACAAGGTCGCCGGCGAATGGCAGGGCGCGTGCGTGCCGTTTTACGACGGCGCAGGCTTGGGCAAAGGTAACCACCGGTTTGTTTTTGGCAAAGACGGCAGCATGTGGGTGGGCCAAACACACCTCTCGTGGGTCGGCGGCCAAGGTGTGCAGCGAATCAAGTGGAACGGAAAAACGCCAATGGAAGTCGAGTCGATGAAGCTACTTCGCAACGGCTTCAAGCTGACATTCACCAAGCCTTTGGCCACGGGCGCGGGCCATCACGATCATTTTCAGTTCACTCGCTACTACTACGAGTACCGGCAGGGCTACGGCTCACCGCAACTCGGAACGGAAGCGGTGCAGATTGCAGGCTTGAAACTCCTGATGGGCGACAGAACGTTGATGATCTATTTGGATAAGCTGACCCCGGGCTACGTCTATCAGCTCGACCTGAACAACATCGCCGCCGCCGATGGTTCGCCGCTTGTAAATGCGCTGGTTTGCTACACGCTGAACCGGCTCACCAACGGCGACGACAAGGCGCCGCACTTGGTGCAAAAATAAACTCGCCTGCGACTCCGATTCGCTCCAACAATCCGCCGGAAAACTTAACGAACCACACACGAATCAAACATGCCCAATACACCCCAAAATCCCATGAGCCGACGCGATTTATTGAAGACGACTGGCGTTGCCACCGCTGGCCTGTTGGCTGGCAGCGCCACGGCGCAGGCCAAGCAGAAAAAAGGAGGCGACCCGTTCCGGTACTGCCTGAACATGAGTACGATCCGCGGGCAGGAATTGTCCGTCACCGAGGAGGTCGATGTCGCCGGCAAGGCGGGCTACGACGCCATTGAGCCGTGGTTGGGCAAGCTCAATGACTACAAGAACAACGGCGGCTCGCTGAAGGATTTGCGCAAGCGCATCGAGGATCACGGGCTGACTGTCGAGAGTGCGATTGGCTTTGCGCGTTGGATTGTCGATGACGACGCGCAGCGAGCCAAGGGCCTCGAGGACGCCCG
>DQOE01000153.1 GCA_015658765.1 Verrucomicrobiota bacterium
GAGCGCACGGTGAATTTCTCGGCGGCGTTCGGGTGAATCATGTCGTACGCGGTGGCCACGGCGCGATCCGGGTCGGCGATGATCGGGAAGTTGACTGTGGTGTTCTGCGTCTCGTTGATGTCGTTTATCCAGCCGTGATGATCCTCGAGTGAATCCACGCTGACGGCGATTGTCTTGACGCCGCGCTTTTGGAACTCCGGCTGGAGTTTGGCTGTGTAGCCCAGTTCGGTGGTGCAGACCGGCGTGTAGTCCGCCGGGTGGGAGAACAGGATCGCCCAGCCATCGCCGATCCACTCGTGGAAGTCGATGTCACCTTCAGTTGTCTCCGCTTGAAAATTCGGAGCCTCGTCGCCTAGTCGCAGTGCCATTTTTCTTTAGAGTTGATGTTTGATGTGTTTTCCCGTTGGCATGGCCAAGGGATGGCCTTGCTAGCGAAACCGGCTTTCCATGTCAATGATTTATCCGGCTTGCAGGTGGGCTTGTTAGACAATGAGTGTGTTGCGCTGCTGGCGATCCGCCAAGCTCAGAACCGGAAGGTGGTTAACGCCTTAATGGCAAATTCGCTCTGGCGTAGGGAGAACAAGTGATCCTCGTCGCCGTAGTTTTGGCGGATCACGGCGTAAAACTTTTTGCCAGGCTTAAATTCCCAGAAGAAGCGGGTGTTGTAGCCGATGGATTCCGAGACGTCGTCGTACTGGATGAGGTGCGACCATCCCATGTCCGGAGTGAAGTTGATCCGAATGTTTCCGGAGGCAATCTGTGCGTCGAATTGTGTTTCAGGCAGTTCAAAGTGGTTGAAGCTGTAACTAAGGCTGGTATTGAGCCACTTGGCCGGATAAAAGCCAAGCCGGAAATAGGCGGTTTGTTTCTCTCCGTGGTACCAGTCGCCTAACTCATAGCCGAAGCCACCATTGATTAAGCCGGCATCCCTGAGGTCGAAGTCCAAGGCGTAGTTGGTCATCCAATATTCGCCGGCTGGCACGACGCCACCGCCAGAGACTTCGAAATCGTGATCCGGCTTGTCGTATTCCTGCTCGATTTTGAAATAGACATTGTGGCCGGATTCAAAATCCAAGTATGGAATGTAGAAACTATGCTTCTGCGACTCAATATCGTTGTCGAGCGTGGTGTAGATGGAGTTCCTGTAGCTCAGGTGATATTTTCGCAACCAGTCGATGCTTTCGGGTCTTGGTCGATAGGAAAAGGATGATCCGAATCGCCGAATTCCGGTTCGGCGGGTGTAGCCGAGCTTGGGTTTGAATTCCTCGTCGACTTGATAAAACGACACGCCAGCATCGATAAGATCGTTCGGGTAGCTGATATCTGTGCCGTGGGCGTAGTTCCAATCGGTGTCGTCGTCGAAATTGGCCATGGTGTAAACGCTGGCACGAAGTGTCTTATCGGTGAGGAACTTTGTCGTGCGGTAGTTAAAATCTGTGCCAATCATATATGTGTCCTTGTCAGAATTCGGATCACCCATGGTGCTGATCATACCGACCGATGATTGTTCGAGCACGTTCCGTGAGATGCGCGTGACAAAGACGTTTTGGCTGTCAATACCATCGTGCTCGCCGATCATGGCTCCGATCAAGCCGATATTATATTTGCCGACTCGACCAGTGATTTTGGTCGCCAAATTGATGGGAACCTGGTGCCCGCTATGAGTTAGGCCAATGCGGCGACTGAAGAACGGGGTGCTGGACTGTGTTCTCGAACGCCGCGACGATGGGCCGAACTTAAAAATGCCGGAGTCTTTTAGGAAAAAGTCGCGTTTCTCCGGGTACTGGAGGGAAAAGCGGGTGAAGTTGAGTTGGCGGTAATCGGCTTCTGTCTCGGCGAAATCAGTGTTCACCGAGAGGCTGGCGTTCAAGTTTGGCGCCAGACGATAGGAAAGGTCACCTCCGAAGTCGCCTAGTGTTTTTTCGTCGCCGGTGTCGTTGTTGTGCCGGTACTTGCCCATGCCGTAGGGAAGAAACTCCCACTTGGTGATATTACCAAGCCCCTCGAGGCCGCGTATCTCGCCGGCATTTGCCATGGCCGAGGTCCTGAGGTGACGTCCCTCGCTGTGCCAACGGCCACGCTCGTTTTTGCGGCGAATCGTCCGAGCGATATTGAAGCCCCAGGTGGAATTGCCGGGGTTGAAAGCGATCGAGTCGAAGGGGATGGCAATTTCACTGAACCAACCCTTGTCACTGATTTGGCTTTTGCATTCCCAGATTGCATCCCAATTGCTGCTGGAATGAGAGTTGTTGTTGATTAATGCGTCATAACGTAAGCCGTTTGGATTAATGGTGAAATTGTAGCCATTGCGTCGATCCAGAAAAGTATCGATGGCAATATAGATATAGTCATCCTCCATCGGAAAGTCATCCCGGGTCATGCCTCGGGCGAGGATTTTCTCTGGCTCTGAGTCGTAACACCAAATGCCGATGTAGAGGGCACGAGCATCGTAGAGGACGCGAAACTCAGTGCGCTCGGTCATCGGCACGCCGTCCCCGGGTTCATCTTGCACGAAGTCGCCGCCGGCCGGGGCTTTCTGCCATGCAGCATCATCCAGAACGCCGTCAATCACCGGCGGCTGCTCCACTCGCAGGGCCGTGATGGATGGGCGCGGCTTGGTCTGGCTTGCAGACGACTCGTCGGCGGCCAAGGCGGAGCCCGCGAAGCCAGCCAACGCGGCTCCAAGGTGAAACAGTTCTCTCATTCAGGATAAAAGGGTATCGGCCGTGGTGACTCGGTTTTGAGCAGGCTGCGGCAAAGGACGCGCGAGCGTGCCGCTGCATTCCGGAAAAACAAGCAGAACCTATTCACAGCCCGCTTGGGCATTCGCGTGAATTCGCGGTTGAAAAACCGGTCACGAGAACCGCTTGGCCACGGGGATGCGGCGGCCGACGCCGAACGCCTTGCTCGTGACCTTGATGCCGGGCGCGGCCTGTCGGCGCTTGTACTCGTTGACGTTGATCAGCAGGATGATCCGCCGGACCGTCGCCTCGTCGTGGCCAGAGTCAATGATCGCCTCGGCGTCCTGTCCGTCCACCACGTACGCCTCGAGGATGCTGTCGAGCACATCGTACGGCGGGAGTGAATCCTGATCGAGTTGGTCCGGCCGCAGCTCCGCCGAGGGCGGCTTGGTGATCGTCGACTCCGGGATGATTTCGCGCTCGCGGTTGATCCAATTGCCCAGGCTGTAAACCTTGGTCTTGGGCAAATCACTGATCACGGCCAAGCCGCCGCACATGTCGCCGTAGAGCGTGCAGTAGCCGACCGCCAACTCGCTCTTGTTGCCGGTCGTCAGCAGCAGCGAGCCGAACTTGTTGGACATCGACATGAGGATGTTGCCCCGGAGGCGCGCCTGCATGTTTTCCTCCGTCGTGTCCTCGTCGAGTCCCTCGAAGATGCCGCCGAGTTGCGACTTGAGCTGCTCGAACACCGGCTCGATCGGCACGACGTCGTACCGGATGCCCAGCGCCTTGGCCAGGCTCTCCGCGTCGTCGAGGCTGCCCTGCGACGAGTATTGCGACGGCATGGCGACGCCCCGGACGTTCTCCGGGCCAAGCGCATCGACGGCGACCGCCGCTGTCACCGCCGAGTCGATCCCGCCGCTCAACCCGATGACCGCCGACGCGAAGCCGCACTTGTGCAGATAATCGCGCACGCCGAGCGAGAGCGCCCTGTAAATTTTCTCGTTGTCGTCGGAGGTGTCGCTCGACTTCGGCTCGATGGTCTCCGTGTCAATGAGCAGCAAATCCTCGGCGAACATCGCGCCGCTGGCCCCGAGCACGCCGTGGCCGTTGTAGTATTGGCTGCCGCCGTCGAACACCAGCTCGTCGTTCCCGCCGACGAGGTTGCAGTACACCACCGGACAGCCACACTTGGCCGAGAGCTGTGAGAGCAGCACGTGCCGGCTGTGCTCCTTGCCGAGGCTCCACGGCGAGGCGGAGAGGTTGAGCAGCAGCTCCGCACCGGCGCCGGCGAGTTCCTCGGCGGGACGGCGGTCGTAGCGGCGGTCGTGCAGGAACACCTCGTCGTTCCAGATGTCCTCGCAAATGGTGATGCCCACTTTCGTGCCGAGAATTTCCACCGGCGTGTTGCCGGTCGCCGGCTCGAAGTAGCGATCCTCGTCGAACACGTCGTAGTTCGGCAGCAGCGTCTTGTGGCGGACGGCGGCCACTTGGCCGTCCTGCAGCACGGCGGCGGAGTTTTGCGCCGGACGGCCGGAGTCGGTTTCGTTGGCGGAGGCGTAGCCCACCACGGCGACCGCCTTGCCGCCGCGCTTGGTCAGGCCCTCGAGCGCCGCCTGGTTTTGCCGGAGGAACGCCGGCTTGGCCAACAGGTCGCGCGGTGGGTAGCCGCACAGCGCCAGCTCGGGCAGCACAACCAGCGCAGCGCCGGCCTCGTCGGCACGCCGCCATGCGTCGACGATTTTTTCCGCGTTCCCGTCGAAGTCGCCGATGGTGGTGTTGATCTGTGCGATGGCAATTATCATCTACCGCTGGGCCAAGTTTATCGGCGAACCGCTCGCGGCGGAAGAAAGAAGCTTCCCAATTGGCCAATGTGTGTTGCGGCTGTTTTGACTCTTGACCGGACTTTCGGAGGCGTTACCTTTTCGGCGTGCCAAGGAGCGGCGGCAAAAAAAAATCAGTGATGGTGGGGCTCGGGATGGATTCCGACGGCCACAAGCGTATTACAACCGGCGACAATTTTGTCGTTGCTGGGGGGACTCAGGACACGCACGACCAGATGACGGAGACGGTCGTGAAGATCAACGAGAAACTCACCGAGCGCGGCAAGTGCCTCAACACGGTGGAGCGTACGGAGTTCAAGGATATCGCCGAGTCGGTCGGGCTCAAGGAGCAACCCCCGTCGCCGGATCCAGAGAACAACTGATTCCACCCAATAAATTTTGACACGAAAAAGGCGGCCCGATGGCCGCCTTTTTTTGGTTGAAAATGGGGTTAACTGACGGCGATGAGCGACACGCGCTCGTTGCGCTCGTTGCGCACCACGCCGTTGGCGCGGGGGTCGAGGGATGGCTTGCCGTCGATAAGGAATTGGTAGCGGTGATGCCCGTGATGAAGATCGATCTGCGTGCTCCACGAGCCGTCAAAATGCCGGTTCATCGCGTGCGAGTTGCCGTCCCACTCGTTGAAATCCCCGATCACGCACACTTCCTGCGCTTCCGGGGCAATGCACAGGAAATTGATCGGCTTGGCCATTGCTTTGGCCGAGTAGCGCCCATTTCCGTTACCGTTGAATTGTGAGTTATCCATCCTTGCGCGCCCGGCGGAAGTGCCTTCCCAGGGGCTTTGGCCGGGCAAAGGCTGTGAAAAAAAGCAAATCCCAGCCGCCGAAGCAAGCGAAAAAAGTTTTTTGTGGTTTAGGCAGTGCGGCCCTTGAAGGTCAGCTCGGCCACGCCGGACTTGTCCAGCTCGCCGATGCCTTTTTCGATCATCTTGTCGAACTGCCCTTTGGACGCGGCGGCCATCGGGAGGTTGAGACCTTCCGCTTGGCCAAGCGCCAGCGCGATACCGGAATCCTTCGCGGCGTGTGCGCCGGAGAAGTAGCATTCGTGGTCGCGGTCGCGCATGTCCTCGCCATCGGTCTCGAGCACGCGGGAATTGGCGCCGGTCTGCGAGAAAATTTCCATCACCGTGTTAAGGTCGAGGCCAAGCGCATCGGCCAGACCCAGCCCCTCGGCCAGGCCGGCGGTGTTGATGTTCATCACCATGTTGACCAGCGCCTTCACTTGGGCCGCCTTGCCGGAGGTGCCGACGTAGCGCTTGTTGACCGACAATTTGCCGAGCAACTCCTCGACCTTTTCGTAGGTGGCCTTGTCGCCGCCGAGCATCAGGTAGAGCGTGCCGTCGCGTGCCTGGGTGATGCTGGAGGCCATGCAGCCCTCGAGCGACTCCGCGCCGGCGGCCTTGGCCAGGGCCTCGACCTCGATGTGCACCGCCGGGCTAATCGTTGCGCAGTTGATGAATACACGGCCCTCGGCGCCGGTGAGCAGGCTGTCGCCCTCGCTGGCGAAGATCGTGTGCATTGAGGCGTCGTCGATCACGAC